>BACX01000166.1 GCA_000333335.1 Sphingomonas-like bacterium B12
CGCGGCTGGGGCTGATGATGGCCGCTCCTTGCGCCGCGCCGACGCGCCGGAGGATGCGCGGAGCTTCGTCTACGCCGAGCCGAAGCCGGGCACGATCTTCCTGTGGGAAAGCTGGCTCCGACACGAAGTCCCCGCCGGCCGCGCCAAGGCCGAGCGGATCAGCATCAGCTTCAATTATCGGTGAGGGATTCGATCGGGTTGAAGGCGTACTCGACGTAAAGCATCGCGCTCGATAGGATGGCGCCGTGGAATTCGTATATTTTGCCGGTTATATCGTTGCCGGGCTTTTGCTCGATTGGGCACTATATTCCCGATTTGTGGACATTCTGTGTAGGCCAGCGTTCTACGGCGTCGGCAACGGGTATCGTCGCCTTATCTTTCCGAGATTGCTGGTAACTTGTTTCGCTATCGCTGTCGTTTACTCGGCGGGTAGCGGTAAAGATGTCAGCGCCCTTCGAGCCATTTGCGGATCGATAATGTTTTTTGCCTCAACATCTTATGCCGTTTATCGTTTTTTCCGAGGTGATACGCCCGTCCGATAGAAATTCTCCGTCATTCCCGAGAACGCGGGAATCCATAGACGCTGCGCTCAAAGAAGCGCGCTGCCCGTATGGATCCCGGACCAAGTCCGGGGTGATGAGCGATGGGATCAGGCGGGCCTTACCGCCTTCGCCACCGCATCCAGCAACCCATTCACGAACCCCTTCTCGCGCTTGTCGTAGAAGGCGTCGGCCACGTCGACATATTCGGAGATGGCGGTCGCCACCGGCACGTCGGGCCGGGCGACCAGTTCGTAGGCGCCGCAGCGCAGGATCTGGCGCATCGGCTTGTCGAGCCGGTCCATCGTCCAGCCGGCCGAGAGGCGCTCGGCGATCAGCCCGTCCAGCTCCTCGCGGCGCGCATCGACGCCCTTGACGATATCGTCGAGGAAGCTCGCCTCGGGCTCGGCATATTGCACGTCGTCGATCGT
>BACX01000165.1 GCA_000333335.1 Sphingomonas-like bacterium B12
AGCGGCGCAGCGTGTCGTGGGAGGTTCCGGCGATCAGCTCGCCTTCCTCCACGAAGGGGTAGATCTCGTTCATCTGCTTCATCTCGGCGACGTTGATCCGCTGACGCAGGTGGCCCGGCTGGAAGTCGCTGGGCGAGTCGAGGCCCGCCGCGACGACGATCTCGTGCAGCGCGTTGATCGTCGATTTGTGGAAGCGGGCGACGCGCTCGGCCTTTTCGGGCACGACGAGGCCGCGCTGGCGGGCGGGGGACTGGGTGGCGACGCCGGTCGGGCAAAGATCAGTGTGGCACTTCATCGACTGTACGCAACCCAGCGAGAACATGAAGGGCCGCGCGGCGTTGCACCAGTCCGCGCCCAGCGCCGCATTCATCGCGATCGCCGCACCGGACGCCACCTTGCCGGACGCTGCGAGCCGCACCTGACCCTTCAGGCCCGCGCCGACCAGCGCATTGCGCGCGATGATCAGGCCTTCCCGAAGCGGCATGCCGACTCGGTCGGACAGCTCGGTCGGCGCCGCACCGGTGCCGCCTTCGGCCCCGTCGATGACGATGAAATCGAGCGTGATGCCGGTCGCCAGCATCGCCTTCACCACCGCCATCAGTTCATGCGGGAAGCCGACGCACAGCTTGATGCCGACCGGCTTGCCGCCCGACATGTCCCGCATCTTCGCGGCGAACTCGAGCAACTCCTTGGGCGTCGAGAAGGCCGAATGCGCGGCGGGCGAGAGGCAGTCCTTGCCTTCCTCGACGTCGCGCGTCTCGGCGATCTCCTTGGTCACCTTCGGGCCGGGCAGCACGCCGCCATGGCCGGGCTTGGCGCCCTGGCTCAGCTTGATCTCGGTCATCTTGACCTGATCGAGCTGCGCCTTGTCGCGGAAATGCTCGGGATCGAAATGGCCGTCCTTGGTGCGGCAGCCGAAATAGCCCGATCCCAGCTCCCACACGATGTCGCCGCCATGCTTGCGGTGGTAGGGCGAGAGACTGCCCTCGCCGGTATCGTGGTAGAAGCCGCCGATCTTCGCGCCGAGGTTCAGCGCCTCGATCGCATTGGCCCCGAGCGAGCCGAAGCTCATCGCGGATATGTTGAGGCGGGAAGCGGAATAGGGCTTGGAGCATTGGTCGCTGCCGACCTGCACCCGCATGTCTTTGGGCGCCTTCGAGTTCGGCGCCATCGAGTGGGCCAGCCACTCATATTCGCCGGAATAGACGTCCAGCTCGGTGCCGAATGGGTGGGCATCGACATCGCCCTTGGCGCGGGCATAGACCAAAGAGCGTTCGTCGATCGAGAAGGGGCGACCTTCCAGGTTGCTCTCGACCACATAGGCGCGCAGGAACGGGCGCAGCCATTCGAAGAACCAGCGGATGTGCGCGGAGGCCGGATAGTTGCGGCGCAGGCTGTGTTCGGACTGGACGAGATCGACCAGCGCCACTGCCAGCAACGGCAGCGTCAGGACGAGCAGCCACAGCAGCTGCGGGTGATGGCGCGACAGCAGCACCAGCGCGATCGTCGCGGCGAGGCTGCCCCACAGGACCAGATTGCGCTCGAAGCCGGCATCGCTGAACAGCGCCGCACCGATATTCGCCTTGCCCGCCAATCCATCCTCCTGTTTCCGACGCCGCGCGCCTGATCCCTGACCACACATGACGAGGAAATCGAACGATGCGTTCGAACTTTCCCCATACCGCCCCGCCTGGCGCCCGACCTATGAGCCACCATATGCGATATCACTCGTTGCGGTACGGAGACGAAATGCGCCAGCCCAGCCTTTATATCCCGCATGGCGGCGGCCCCTGCTTCTTCATGGACGATCCGCGCGGCACCTGGACGGGCATGGAGGCGTTTCTGCGCGATCTGCCGAGCCTGTTGCTCGGAGCGCCCAGGNCGATCCTGATCTGCTCGGGCCATTGGGAAACGGCGGGT
>BACX01000164.1 GCA_000333335.1 Sphingomonas-like bacterium B12
AGAAATAGAGGACCACCGGCCCTTCTTCAGCGCGGCCTTGAGGTCGAACGGCATCGCCTTGCCGGCGAGGCTCGCCTGCGTGGCGAATTCCGGCGCGGCGGCGCCGACCGGCAGCGCGGCGAAGGCCGGCGCGGTGCAGAATGCAAGAGCGGCGGCGGCGGCCGGGAGCAGGCTGAGCTTCATCGAAGGACTCTCCAGAAAGACGGTCAAGCGTAGGGCGGGTGATCCAGCCCCGTCGGGCTCTTCGTGAAAATCTGGCATCCGGTTTCAGTGATGCCGATCGAATGTTCGAATTGTGCCGACAGCGAGCGATCGCGCGTCACCGCCGTCCAGCCGTCGTCGAGCATCTTCACGTCGGGGCGGCCGATGTTGATCATCGGCTCGATCGTGAAGATCATGCCGGGCTTCAGTTCCAGCCCGGTGCCGGGGCGGCCGACATGCACCACCTCGGGCGCGTCGTGGAAGACGCGGCCGACGCCGTGGCCGCAGAAATCGCGCACCACGCCGTAGCGATGCTTCTCGGCATGGACCTGGATAGCGTGGCTGATGTCGCCCAGCCGGTTGCCGGGCTTGGCCTGTTCGATGCCGAGCATCAGGCATTCGTAGGTCACGTCGACCAGCCGCTTCGCCTTGATCGCCACGTCGCCGACCAGGAACATGCGGCTGGTGTCGCCGTGCCAGCCGCCCAATACCGGCGTCACGTCGATATTGACGATGTCGCCATCCTTCAGCGTCTTCTCGCCGGGGATGCCGTGGCACACGACGTGGTTGATCGAGGTGCAGCAGCTCTTGGTATAGCCGCGATAGCCGAGCGTGCCGGGGACGGCGCCGGCATCGATCGTCATGCGGCGGACGATGTCGTCCAGCGCCTCGGTCGTCACGCCGGGCACGACATGCGGCACCAGCGCGTCGAGGATCGTCGCGGCGAGCTGGCCTGCGGCCTGCATCCCCTCGAAGGCGGCGGCATCATAGAGCTTGATCGCGCCATCGCGCTCGATCGTGTCGTCCGCGGTCACGGTGATATATTGCGTCATGCGCGTTGATATAGCGCTTGGGGCGCCCAAGCGCTATGCCGGCCCGCGATGGACGACACGCGCATCTGGACCGCCGGCATCGTGGTGATCGGCGACGAGATTCTCTCCGGCCGGACGCAGGACAGGAACGTTTCCCAGATCGGCCTGTGGCTCAACCTCCAGGGCATCCGCCTGAAGGAAGTGCGCGTCGTCGCGGACGACATGGGCGCGATCGCCGAGGCGGTGACGACCATCTCCGGCCGCTACGATTATTGCTTCACCACCGGCGGGATCGGCCCGACCCATGACGATATCACGGTGGACGCGATCGCCGCCGCCTTCGGGCTGGGCGTCGAGATCCACCCGCGCGCGCGCGCGATCCTCGAGGCTTATTACGAGACTCGCGGCGGGGTGACGAGGGGCGTCTGCGCATGGCGCGGGTGCCGGCGGGTGCGAGCCTGATCGAGAACCGCATCTCGGGCGCGCCGGGCATCCGGCTGAACAACGTCTTCATCCTCGCCGGCGTGCCGCACATCGCGGGGCAGATGATCGACGCGCTGACCGGCACGCTCGAAGGCGGCAAGCCCCTACTCTCCGCGACGCTAGGCAGCTGGGCGCCGGAGAGCGAAGTCGCCGACATCCTGCGCCATGCCGAGAAGAACCACGAGGGCTGCCAGATCGGCAGCTATCCTTTCTTCCGCGAAGGGCGGGTCGGCGCCAATTTCGTGATCCGGTCGACCGAGGCGGACAGCCTCGATCGCTGCGCCGCCGATCTCGCCGCCGAGCTGGCGGGTGTCGGCTTCGAGACGGTGCCGGGCGGGATCTAGAGCGTTTTCAAGCCGGGTGGCATCACCCGGCGACTCGGAAAACGCGGTCGATCAAACTCCCGCCCGACCGTTGTGGTGTCAGCCGAGGTTGCGGGCGAACAGCGCCAGCATCTCGCGCCAGCCGCGCTCGGCGGCGTCCTCGTTGTAGATCGGGAAATCGGGCTTCATCCAGCCGTGCATCGCGCCCGGATAGATTTCGGCACGATAGTTCACGCCCGCCTCGTCGAAAGCGGCTTTCAGCTTCTCGTGCATCTCGGGCGGGTAGCTGTGGTCGTTGTCGGCACCGGCCACGTAGATCTCGCCCTTCATCTTGGAGGCGAGCAGGTGCGGGCTGTTGGGCTTGTCCGACGCGATGTTGCCACCGTGGAAGCTCGCCGCCGCCGCGACGCGATCGGGGTAGGTGCCCGCCGCCGCCAGCGCCATGCCGCCGCCCATGCAGAAGCCGACGGTGCCGATCTTCCCGCCCTTCACGTCATTGCGCGTGTCGAGATAGTCGAGATACTGGCGGGTATCGGCGGCCGCCTGGGTCGGCCCGGTCTTCTCCATCAGCGGGCCGATGATCTTCGCGAACTCGCCCTTGGCGAAGACCTCGGTCGGCGTCGGGATGTCGTAGGGGATCGAACGGTAGAAGAGATCGGGCAGCAGCGAGAGATAGCCGTTCTCGGCCAGCCGCGTTGCGATGTCGAGCAACGCGGGGCGCATGCCTAGCGCGTCCATGTAGATGATCACCGCCGGCCAGGGGCCGGTGCCCTTCGGGGTCACCACGTAGGTCGGGCAATCGCCGTCAGCGGTGCGGATCGTAACCTGTTTCTGAACCATGTTCATCCTCGTTTACGCTACCCCC
>BACX01000163.1 GCA_000333335.1 Sphingomonas-like bacterium B12
GCGCGGACTGATCGATCGACATGCCCATTCGCACGCGCTTGAGCATGGTGACGATCGCGGCGGTGCGCTCGTCCTCGTCGGCCGACGGCATCGCGCTGATCAGCCCGACGCGATCGAGCATCCTCGCCGCCAGAGCGGCCTTGCGGACGCCCTTGCGTTGCCGAAAATGCCGATCGAGCGCCGTCCTTCCGGCGGAGGCCAGCTGCTTGATCCGCGTCTCCGATCCGACGCCGCGCACCAGCCGCAGGGCGATCATCGCGATCACCGCCCCGACGAGCTGGGCAGCGCTGCTGTTCACGAACGCCGAAAAGTCCCCATCGTAGGATCGGCCCAGCATCAGCAGTCCCGGCACCACGAGGATCATGCCGATCGCGACGGGAGGTCCGCCCGGCAGAGTGAGCGTGAAGGCGATCAGGATCAACGCCGGCGACAATGCGGCGGCGAGCACCGGGAAGTCCGTGATCCGGGGCAGGATCGCGAAATCATAGGCGAGCGCGATCGCCGATCCCAGCAGCACGCCCGCCACCGCCCCCCGGCCCGAGGGCATCGGATCGTCGAGGTTGGCGAACAGCGCGCACAGGATGCTGCCGAGCACGACGGCACCGGCGCCGTCGGGCCAGGCCGACGCGATCCAGAGCAGCGAGCAACTGACCACGGTGAGGATGGTCGCGGCAGCGCCCCGCATCGCGGCGTGATGATCGAGGTGCCGGTGGGGCTTGTGCGCCACCGCCAGGATCGCCGGATCGCGGGGCGGAGCGGACCCACGCTCCAGCATCTCGCCCAGCTGGCGGCAATGGTCATGCGCCGCGACCAGATCCGCCAGGCGATCGAGCAGGCTGAGTTGCATCGCCTCGTTGAGCTGCTGGATCGCGGCCGGATCGGGTTCCAGCGACCGGATCCCGCGCAGCATCTCGTCATGCGGGCCGTCGTCGTCGAGCCAGGATCGGACCGCCCCGATCCGGGTCGCGATGGCGGCGGGCAGGCGCGGGCCGATCCGCGTGAGGCGATCCCCGACCGCGCCGCTCAGCGCGAGCACGTGCATCAGCTCGTGCTGGAGGGCGCGCAAAGCGTCAGCCCGCACCGGCCTGCGGCTCACGTCGAAGGGCAGGTGGGTGAGCAGAAGGTCCAACTCGCCGATGTCGCGCACCAGCCGGTTGTGCAGATGATGGTCGATCTCGTTGCTCTCGGGATCGAGCAGCCGGCTCGACAATCGCCGGGCGTCGAGGATCATCGCCGTCGCCCGGCTGCGCAGCCGGCTCGTCACGCTGCGCGGAAACGCCAGCCCATGGACGAACGCCGAGCAGAGGATGCCGATGCCGATCTCCTGCGCGCGGATCGATGCGAGGTCGAAGATCGCGCCGGGCCGGGACACCGCCGGAAAGCCGATGATCGCGGCGGTATATCCCGCGAGGAGGAAGATATAGGCGCGCGGGCTGCGATCCAGCATCGAGACGTAGGTGCACAGGCCCAGCCAGAGCGCGAGCGCGAGCGTCAGCAATTCGGGCGTGTTGACCAGCAGCGGCACCAGCACGATCGCCGCCGCCGCTCCCGCCACGGTGCCGATGAGCCGGAATAGCGCCTTGGAAAGCACCGCGCCGGCCAGCGGCTGGGCGACGATCAGGCAGGTGGTCACCGCCCAATAGGGGCGATCGAGGCCAATCCGCAGCGCGATCCAGAATGCCAGGACCGCGGACGCGACCGTCTTGAGCGCGAAGAGGCTGTCCTCGACGCCTGCAAAAAGGGCCGCCCCCGCCTGACGCCAGACGGGGGCGGCGGGCGAGCCGTCCAGGGAGCGGGAGACGGCTCTGATCATGCCGGCGCCGGAGGGGGCTGTGGCGGCGCCGCGCACGATGGGGTTCTCAGCTTCCGAACGACTGTCGATCGACCGACAGACCGGTGACCGTGTCGCCCTGGTGATCGACATCGACCGTCCAGTTGACGTCGTGGAGCACGCTTTCCACCGTCTCGAAGGACTCCGCCGTGCAGCGAAGCTGTGCCGCCGGTTTGGTCGAGCAGCGCGCGCCGGCCTTCCGCAGCAGGGCGCGCGCATCGGCGATCGACGAGCCGACGGGGATGGAAGCGTGCAGGTAGTCGTTGGCCCGGTCGATACGTTCCTGACCCGAATAATCGTATTCCAGGCTGTGGAAGGTCGTCGGGCGAGCCGACACGGTGATCGGGTCGGCCATGGCCGGCGCGGTCGCTCCAAGCACCGCGAGGGCAGCGACAAGAATGCGGTTGGACATTTGAGGTCTCCGAAGGCGACGCCATCGTCGTCGAGAACCGATATGCTGGCGCGCCGCGTGCAAGCCCAACATCGTTTGCATCCGCAATCATACCAAAAGGGTATATCCGTGCTGGAAACGGACGGAGTGCTGCCGTCTCTGAGCAGCAGCATCCCGGTCTGATCGAATATCGATATTGCTGAGGGCTGTGGTCATGCGTGGGGCGCGTGTGCCGTGCGAGATGGGCCAGGGCGATCGGCGGCGGGAAATTCGTCCTTCAGGAACTCCAGCACGGCACGAACACGTTGCGGGACGCCCATCGCGCGAAAGCGATGCCCGACCGAGAGGGCCAGCGGGGAGATGACGGCACCGGGCAGCACGATCGCAAGACGGCCCGCCGCGATCGCCGGGGCGACCTGGATATGCGGCAGGAGCGCGATGCCGAGGCCGCCGAGCGCCGCGCGATGGACCGCCTCGCTGCTGTTGGCGCGGAACGGCCCGCGAACCCGCTGCGTATCGCCGTCGATGTCCCAGACGGCCGGCATCGTGCCATAGCCGTAGGTGATGCAATCGTGATGCAGGAGGTCGCGCACGCCGGCCGGAACGCCCCGCCGCGCCAGATAGGCGGGCGAGGCCACGAGCCGGCGTTCGATCAGGCCGAGCGGCTCGACCCCCAGCGCCTCGGGTGCGGGATCGCCGACCCGCAGCGCAAGGTCCACGCCGCTCTCGATCAGGCTGTCCTGCCAGTCCGCCACCGCGAACTCGACGCGCAGGCCCGGATATCGGTCGATCAGATGCGCGAGCCGATCGGTGTAATGAAGGCCAAGCGCGGTCGTCACGCCCACCCGAACCACACCGCGGATCGCCGTGCTGCCGGCCAGATCCGCCTCGACATTGGCGATGTCGGCCACGACGCGCTGGGCGTGATCCAGCAGTCGCTCGCCTTCGGGTGTCAGCGCCAGCCTGCGCGTCGATCGATTGATCAGGCAAACGCCGAAATGCTCCTCCAATTGATCTATTCGGCGGGCGATGGTGGTATGGCTGGCATGGCTCTCCTCCGCCACCGCCGTGAAGCTCAGCCTCTCGGCGACGCGGGCGAAGGTCTGGAGGTTCTGAAAGAGATCGCTCATCTGCACGCCTTACGCACAAGTAAGATGCGTATATTCCCTATTGTCCCCAAATATGCACGTCCTGAATATATCCGCCAGGGTGGCAGAATGGCCGGCCGCTTCAGGAGATACAGGATGACTGACAGGATCGCGGTGCCGGCGTTGCGCGCCAGGGTGACGAGCGCCGCGGAGGCCGCGCGCCTGATCCGCCACGGCATGACCGTCGGCATGAGCGGCTTTACCGGATCCGGCTATCCCAAGGCGGTTCCGGTCGCGCTCGCCGCGCACATCGAGGCCGAGCACGAGGCGGGCCGTCCGATGAAGATCAAGGTCTGGACCGGCGCATCGACCGGGCCGGAGCTGGACGGCGCGCTCGCCAAGGTGGACGGGATCGAGCTTCGCCTGCCGTACAATTCCGATCCGATCGCCCGCGAACGGATCAACAAGGGCGAGATCGACTATCTCGACATGCACCTGAGCCAGGTCGCGCCGATGGCGTGGCAGGGTTTCCTGGGCGAACTCGACATCGCGGTGATCGAGATCGTCGGCATCCGGCCGGACGGCAGCCTGATCCCGTCCTCGTCGGTGGGCAACAACAAGACCTGGCTGGATCGGGCCAAGGGCGTGATCCTGGAGGTCAACCGCTGGCAGAATCCGGCGCTCGAAGGGATGCACGACATCTATTACGGCACGGTGCTGCCGCCGCATCGCGTGCCGATACCGCTGGTCCGCGCGGACGACAGGATCGGGCAGGACACGCTGCGCTGCGACCCCGACAAGATCCTCGCCATCGTCGAGACGGACGCGCCCGATCGCAACGCCCCCTTCACACCGCCCGATGCATCGGCGCGGGCGATCGCGAGCCATCTGCTCGATTTCTTCGCGCATGAGGTGAAGGTCGGCCGCCTGCCGGCATCGTTGCTGCCGCTGCAATCGGGCGTCGGCAACATCGCCAATGCCGTGCTCGCCGGCTTGGTCGATGGGCCGTTCGACAATCTCTCGGCCTATACCGAGGTGATTCAGGACGGGATGCTCGATCTGCTGGACAGCGGCAAGCTACGCATGGCGTCGGCCACGGCCTTCTCGCTCAGCCCCGAGGCGGCGGAGCGCATCAATGCGGACATGGCGCGCTATCGCGACCGGATGATCCTGCGCCCGCAGGAGATCAGCAACCATCCCGAACTGATCCGGCGACTGGGCTGCGTCGCCATGAACGGGCTGATCGAGGCCGACATCTACGGCAACGTCAATTCCACCTGCGTGATGGGCTCGCGCATCCAGAACGGCATCGGCGGATCGGGCGATTTCGCGCGCAACGCCTATGTGTCGATCTTCATGACGCCGTCGACCGCGAAGGGCGGCAAGATTTCCGCGATCGTCCCGCAGGCGTCGCATGTCGATCACATCACGCAGGACGTGGCGGTGCTGGTGACCGAGCAGGGGCTGGCCGATCTGCGGGGCCTCAGCCCGCGCAAGCGCGCCGACCTGATCATCGAGCGGTGCGCTCACCCGTCCTACCGCGATGCCCTGCGCGATTATCAGGCGCGGGCGCTGCTCGGCTCCTACGGGCTGCATGCGCCGTCGCTGCCGGGCGAGGCGCTCTCCTGGCACCAGCGCTACATGGATACGGGTTCGATGCTGGGGTGAGCGGTGGCGGGCGCCGGTCCTTCGCGGTAAGGCCCCCGCATGAGCCATTCCCCCGATCTCGCGATCCGGCTGAGCCGCGCGCGCTTCAACCAGGCGATCGCCGACGCAGACCTGGACACGATCGCCACGCTGCTCGCCCCCGATGTCGTTCTCGTCGCGGGGACGGACAGCGCGGTGATCGCAGGGCGGAAGGCGCAGCTGGCGACGTGGAAGCGGGAGTTCGCAGCCGCCGGGCGCGCCATCTACGTCCGCACGCCGGGGAGTGTCACCGTGTCGCCCGCCTTCCCGCTGGCCTTCGAGCATGGCGAATGGCGCGGCATGGCGGCGGCGGACGGCACGCTCGTGGCCATCGGCACCTATACCTCGAAATGGCGGCAGTTCGGATCGGAGTGGCTGATCGAGGCCGAACTGTTCCTCACGCTCGCCTGATCAGGCCGCGACCGGCGCCGCGATGCCGGGCCTGCGGGCGGTGGCCCACACCGCCAGAAGCCCGATCGCCGAGGTCGCAGCACCGGCCAGCGCGATCACCGGGTAGCCGAGGCCGGCGGCGATGACCCCGCCGCCCAGCGCCGCGCCGAGCGCGTTGCCGAGATTGAACGCGCCGATATTCACGGCCGAGGCGAGATTGGGCGCGTCGTGCGCCGCCGTCATCACCCGCACCTGCAGCGGCGGCACCAAAGCGAAGCTGGCGATGCCCCAGAGGAAGATCAGCATCGCGCTGATCGCCGCGTGCGACATCGTGGCGGCGAAGGCGACCAGCACGAGGCTCAGCGATCCCAGCGTCACGATCAGGGTGCGATCCACCGATCGATCGGCGAACCGGCCGCCCAGCCAGTTCCCGACGGTCAGCCCGACGCCGTAGAGGACCAGCATCGCGGTGACGAAGCCGATCGAGGCATGGGTCGCGTCGCGCAGGATCGGGACGATGTAGGTGAAGACGGTGAACATCGCGCTCGATCCGACGACGGTCAGCGCGAGGGCGCCGAGTACCCGGCCGCGCGTCAGCACGCGCAGTTCGGCCATCGCATCGCCGCCATCGGGCGCGGGCAGCGGCGGCAGCGTCAGGCGGAGCGCCGCCATCGTCGCGACGCCGAGGCCCGCAATCCCCCAGAAGGAGGCCCGCCAGCCGAGATGATCGCCGGCCCAGGTGGCGAGCGGCACGCCTACGACGTTCGCGATCGTCAGCCCCATGAACATGGCGGCGACCGCGCTGGCCCGCTTGTCCGCCGGCACCAGGCTCGCGGCGACGACCGATCCGACGCCGAAGAATGCGCCATGGTTGAACGAGGTCAGCACGCGCGCGGCCAGCAGCATCGCGTAGCTTCCCGACAGCGCCGCCAGCAGGTTGCCTGCGGTGAAGATCGCGGCGAGGCCGATCAGCAGCAGGCGGCGCGGCACCCGCCCGGTCGTCAAGGTCATCAGCGGCGCGCCGATCACCACGCCGAGCGCATAGGCGCTGATCAGCAGGCCGGCGGTCGGGATCGTCACGCCGAGATCGGTGGCGATCACCGGGAGCAGACCCATTGGGGCGAATTCGGTGACGCCGATGCCGAAGGCGCCGATCGCGAGCGCCAGCAATCCTGGGTTGAGCTTCATCATGGTTCCCGGTGCGGATGGGCAGGGCGATGGCCGCTGCTATGACTGTCAGGCATAAGTGGACGCAAAGGCGCCGC
>BACX01000162.1 GCA_000333335.1 Sphingomonas-like bacterium B12
GGCGCACGGTCACCATCACGCGCCCGACGGCGTGCCGCTCGCCGAGATGTTCGGGCACGAGCATGACGTCATCCTCACACCGGGCGGTGTCCTCGCAAGCGCCTTCGGCCGCGAACGGCTGCAGGTGAATTCGGTGCATTTCCAAGGCGTCGATCGGTTGGGCGATGGCCTGTCCGTCGAAGCCAAGGCGCCGGACGGCGTGGTCGAGGCGATCTCGGCTCGGCCCAACGGCGCGCCGATCCTCGCCGTCCAATGGCACCCCGAATGGCAGACCGACCGGGATGCCGCTTCGCAGGGTGTCTTCCAGATTTTCGGCCGGGCCTTGCGGGGCGAGCCGGCCACCTCACCGGAGAAGGTCCAATGACCCGCCGTAATCACGACATCGCCGAACTCAAGCGCCTCGACGTCGCGCACCACCTTCCCGCGCAATCGAGCTACAAGCTCCAGCGCGACATCGGCGGCAGCCGCATCATCGTCCATGCCGAGGGCTCGACCATCTTCGACGGCGACGGCAACGCGATCCTGGACGGCATGGCCGGCCTGTGGTGCGTCGATGTCGGCTATGGCCGCGCCGAGCTGGCCGAGGTGGCGCGCGAGCAGATGCTCGAGCTGCCCTTCTACAACACCTTCTTCCGCACCGCGACGCCGCCGCCGATCGAGTTGGCGGCCAAGCTGGCGGGGCTGCTGGGCGGCGACCTCCAGCACATCTTCTTCAACTCGTCCGGTTCGGAATCCAACGACACCGTCTTCCGGCTGGTGCGCACCTACTGGGGCATCAAGGGCGAGCCGGAGCGCAAGGTCTTCATCAGCCGCCGCAACGCTTATCACGGATCGACCGTGGCGGGCGCCAGCCTGGGTGGCATGAGCTACATGCACGTGCAGGGCGACCTGCCGATCCCGGGCGTCGAGCATGTCATGCAGCCTTACGTCTTCGGCGACGGCTTCGACGAGGATCCGGCCGATTTCTGCGCCCGCGCGGTGCAGGATATCGAGGATCGCATCCTCGCGGTCGGCCCGGAGAAGGTCGCCGCGTTCATCGGCGAGCCGGTGCAGGGCGCGGGCGGCGTGATCATCCCGCCGGACGGCTATTGGAAGGGCGTCGAGGCGGTGTGCCGGAAATACGGCATCCTTCTCGTGTCGGACGAGGTGATCTGCGGCTTCGGGCGGCTGGGCGAATGGTTCGGCTTCCAGCATTTCGGGATAACGCCGGACATCGTCAGCATGGCGAAGGGCCTGTCCTCGGGCTACCTGCCGATCTCGGCCACCGCCGTCTCTTCGGCGGTCGTCGAGACGCTGCGCTCGGTCGATGACGATTTCGTCCACGGCTACACCTATTCGGGCCACCCGGTTGCCGCCGCCGTGGCGCTGCGCAATGTCGAGATCATCGAGCGCGAAAAGCTGGTCGATCGGGTGCGCGACGATATCGGGCCGTATTTCGCCAAAGCGCTCAAGAAGCTCTCCGATCACCCGCTGGTCGGCGAGGCGCGCTCGCTGGGCTTCATCGGCGCGGTCGAGATCGTGGCGCGGAAGGGCACCAACCGGCGCTTCGGCGGCAAGGAGGGGCTGGCCGGCCCGATCGTCCGCGATGCCTGCATCCGGCGCGGGCTGATGGTGCGCGCGGTGCGCGACAGCCTCGTCATGTGCCCGCCTTAT
>BACX01000161.1 GCA_000333335.1 Sphingomonas-like bacterium B12
CGGATGATTGCCCTGGCCGTTCAGCCTGGGCGCCATCATCATCGCCCACATCTCGTTCAGCTTCCCGTTCGTCGCGGTGATCGTCCGCGCGCGCCTCGCCTCGTTCAACCGCGAGCTGGAGGAGGCGGCGAAGGATCTTGGCGCTTCCGAATGGCGCGCTTTCATCGACGTGCTGGTGCCGCACATGAAGCCGGCGCTGATCGCCGGCGCGCTGCTCGCCTTCACGCTCAGCCTCGACGATTTCGTGATTACCTTCTTCACTGCCGGTCCGGACACCGTGACCTTCCCGGTGAAGGTCTATTCGATGGTGCGCTTCTCGGTGACGCCCGAGGTGAACGCCGCCTCGACGTTGCTGATCGTGGTGACGGTGCTGCTGACCGCGATCGGCCTGAAGATGCAGGGCAAGGACGTGGGCAAGATGGAAGGGGGACAATAACTTGGCCGAGCCGCTGATCCGGATCGAGGGCGTTGCCAAGCGCTTCGGCGATTTCGCCGCGGTGGACAACGTGGACCTCGCCATCGAGGAGGGCGAGTTCTTCGCTTTGCTCGGCCCGTCGGGCTGCGGCAAGACCACTTTGCTGCGCATGCTGGCAGGGCTGGAGGTGCCGACCGAGGGCCGCATCCTGATCGACGGCAAGGACATGGAGGGCGTGCCCCCGAACAAGCGCCCCGTGAACATGGTGTTCCAGTCCTACGCGGTGTTCCCGCACATGACGGTGGAGCAGAATGTCGGCTACGGCCTGCGTATCGACGGTGTGCCCGAGAAGGAGCGCCGCACCCGCGTCCACGATGCGCTCGGGTTGGTGAAGCTCGACGGGCTGGAGAAGCGCAAGCCGGATCAGCTTTCCGGCGGCCAGCGTCAGCGCGTCGCGCTCGCCCGCGCGCTGGTGAAGCGGCCGCGCGTGCTGCTGCTCGATGAGCCGCTTTCCGCGCTCGATGCCAAGCTGCGCGAGGCGATGCGCTCCGAACTCGCGATCATCCAGGATAAGGTGGGCGTCACCTTCGTGATGGTCACCCACGATCAGGACGAGGCGCTCGCGATGGCGACGCGCTGCGGCGTGATGAACAAGGGCGTGCTGCAGCAGGTGGCGACGCCGAGCGACCTCTACGAATATCCCGCCAACCGCTTCGTCGCGGACTTCATCGGCAGCGTGAACCTGTTCGAGGGACGGCTGGTGCAGGACGAGAACAGCCAGGCGCTGATCGAGGCCGAGGGTGCGCGCATCTGGGTCGACCATGGCGTGACAGGCGCGACCGGCGGCACGGTCTGGGCGGCACTCCGGCCCGAGAAGATCGAGCTGCATCATCGCGAGGATGGCGCCCCCGCGCCTTTCCGGCCGGGCCCGGAAGGCG
>BACX01000160.1 GCA_000333335.1 Sphingomonas-like bacterium B12
TGCCTGGGCGAGCGGCTGCTGGAGAAATCCGGCATGACTATCGCCGGACTGCAGCGCCTCAACAGCGACGTGAAGGCGCTGCGGGACGCGATGGCGGAATAGGAACTCCCCTCCCTGAAAGGGAGGGGCTGGGGGTGGGTTCGTCTCCGTATGACGGTGTGCCTGCCACGGGCGAACCCACCCCCGACCCCTCCCTTTCAGGGCGGGGCTACACTCAGGGCTTGAACTTCGCGTCCGCTAGCGTCGCTTCGCCCTTGAGCGTCGCGTCGCCGGCATGCTTGCCGATCGCGACGGCATAGCGACCGCCCGCGAGATGCCAGTCACGCGCCGTCTCGTTCCAGGTCGAGAGCGTGCGGCGCTCGGCGGTGAGCGTGACGTGGCGGGTCTCGCCCGGCCTCAGCGTCACGCGCTGGAAGGCCGCGAGGCGCGCCTGAGCATCGCCGGCCGGTGGCGTCACGTAGAGCTGCGGCACGTCGGCGCCCGCCGTCTTGCCGCTGTTGGTGACGTCGAACGAGACGGTGAGCGTCGCGCCGCCGGTCACCTTCAGGTTGGCGTAGGCGAAGCGGGTGTAGGAGAGGCCGTAGCCGAACGGGAAGAGCGGCGTCTCGCCCTTCTTCGCATACCAGCGATAGCCGACGTCGGCGCCTTCCGGATATTCCACCGGGAAGCTCTGCGCGGCGCCGCCAGGCGATCCGGCGTTGGAGGCGGCGTCGTTCTTGGCGATGATGTCGAGGCCGACCGGCTCCGGGCGAGGGGCCTGCGACGCCGCCTTCGGGAAGGTGATCGGCAGGCGGCCCGAGGGGTTCACCTTGCCGAACAGGATGTTGGCGATTGCCTCGCCGCCCTTCTGGCCCGGATACCAGGCGGCCAGCACCGCCGGCACCTTTTCCAGCCACGGCATCAGCACCGGGCCGCCGGTCTCCAGCACCACCGCCGTCTTGGGATTGGCGGCGGCGACCGCCTCGATCAGCGCATCCTGGTTGTCGGGAAGGGCGAGGGTGGTGATGTCCTCGGCCTCCGTGCGCCACTGGGTCGCGAAGATCAGCGCGATGTCGGCGGACTTGGCGGCCGCAGCGGCGGCGGCCGGATCGCTACCGTCGACATAGGTGACGGTCGCGCTGGGGTTCAGCGCCTGCACCGCCTTCAACGGCGACGAATTGTGCCACGTCGTGCGCGAGAAGCTGGCGGCGGGGCCGCCCTTTAGCGGGATCTCGATCGGCACGCCACCGGTCGAGCGGACCTGCGAGGAGCCGCCGCCCGACAGCACGCCGACATCGGCATGGCCGCCGATGATCACGATCGTCTTCGCGGTCGCCGCCAGCGGCAGCACGCCGCCCGCGTTGCGCAGCAGGACGATGCCTTCCTCGGCCGCCTTCTGTGCCACTAGCGCGTGCGCGTCAGTGTCGATCGGCTGGACGGTCTGCGGCGAGGGATCGTCGTACAGGCCGCTCTGGATCACGCCGGTGAGGATGTGCGTCACCATCGAATCGAGCCGCGCCTGCGGGACGGTGCCCTTTGCGACCGCCGCGCGCAGTTTCTCGCGGAACCAGTCGCCGTCATCCAGCTCGGCGCCCGAATCCTGATCGAGACCGGCATTCGCCGCCTTCTCGGTCGAGTGGACCGCGCCCCAGTCCGACATCACGAAGCCCTTATAGCCCCAGTCGCCACGCAGCACGTTGGTGAGCGTCTCATGGTTCTCGCAGCCATGATCGCCGTTGATGATGTTGTAGGAACACATCACGGAACCGGGCCGGCCCTTCTCGATGCCGATCTCGAAGGCGAGCAGGTCGCTTTCGTGCAGCGCCGCCTGCCCGATCCGCGCGTCGTAGACCATGCGGCCCGTCTCCTGCGCGTTCAGCACGTAATGCTTGATCGTGGAGACGATGTGATTGCTCTCCACGCCTTTGATGTGCGCGCCGACGAGGATGCCGGACAGGAGCGGGTCTTCGCCCAGATATTCGAAATCGCGCCCGCCCCACGGATCGCGGGTGAGATTGGTGCCGCCCGCCAGCAGCACGTTGAAGCGCTTGGCGCGCGCCTCGGCGCCGATCATCGCGCCGCCCTCATAGGCGACCTCCGGATCGAACGTCGCAGCGGTGGCAAGGCTGGCGGGGAGCGCGGTGGCGGTGTCGCCCTTGCGCTGCTCGACCTGGTTGGCGACGCCGAGGCTGGCATCACTTTCGCGCAGCGTCGGAATGCCGAGACGCGGGATGCCGACCATCTCGCCCGCCGACGGGATCATGTCGGTCGGCGCTCCGGGTTTGCCTGTGGCGAGCGGCGGGAACCAGGTGCGGACCAGCTGCAGCTTCTCGTCCTGCGTCATCGCCTTCACCAGCGCGGCGGCGCGCGCCTCGGGCGGGAGCGCGCGGTTGGTCCACGGCTGGGCGGGCGCCTTGGCGAGCGCCGGGGCGGCGAGGCCGAGCGCGATTCCCGCGAGCAGGGCGGAACGCAGGGCAGATCGGGTCACGCGCATAAATCCTCTCAATTCTTATGATATTGGTCGATCAGGGAACGATGGTCGGGAAGCGCCTGCAGGGCCTGCTGGGCTGCCTGCCGGACTTTGCCGAAGGCGGCGGCGGCGTCACGCCCGTCGGCCGGACTGGCCGCGAAGGCACCCTTGCCGGCCTCGGTCTCGAAGCCCATGCCGTGCAGGATGAACGCCCAGCTCGGCGGCAGGAACGTCTCGTAGTCGACTACGAAATCGAAGCGCGAGGGGACGCGGTGGCGCCATTGCGCCAGCTTGTCGCGCAGCCCCTCGGGCCAGCTCGCCGGATCCGTGTTGTCGCGCCAGTAAGCGGTGTCGGTGCGGCGGCTGACGCAATAATGGAGCTTGAGGAACTCGACGATCGAGCCGAAGCGCGCCGCCATGTGGCGGTTGAAGCTGCGTTCGGCACCCGCGCGCGCGTCCTTGTCGGCGGAGCCGGCCAGCATCTCGGCGACCATCCGCGCGGCGACCTCGATCAGCATGATGCCGGTCGATTCCAGCGGCTCGAAGAAGCCGGCCGAAAGACCGATGGCGACGGTGTTGCCGATCCACTGGCGCTCGCGATAGCCGGTGCGGAACTTCAGCAGGCGCGTATTCAGCGTCTCGCCCTGCGGCCCCGCATAGGCGCGGATCGTCCGCTCGGCCTCTTCGTCGGACATGTGGCGGCTCGAATAGACGCAGCCGGTGCCGCGCCGCGTCGGCAGGCCGATGTCCCAGATCCAGCCGGCCTCGTGGGCTGTGGCGCGGGTATAGGGGGCGATCGGCTGGTCCGGCCGTGCGTCCGGAATCTGCATGGCGATCGCACGATCGTTGAACAGCACATCCTCGACCGAGCGGAACGGCGATCCCAGCGCCTCGCCGATCAGCAGGCTGCGAAAGCCCGAGCAGTCGATGAAGAAATCGCCTTCCGTAGCCCGGCCGTCGGCAAGCGTGAGCGCGGCGATGTCGCCATCCTCGTCGCGCGAGACGGTGGCGACGGTGCCCTCGATCAGGTTGACGCCGTTCGCCGTGGCGACGTCGCGCAGCCAGGTGGCGAGCTTGCCCGCGTCGAAATGATAGGCGTAATTCATCGGCCCCGAGAAATCGGGATCGGCGCGGCGCTTGGGCGCCTTGTCGGCGCGGATCAGCCGTTCCTGCACGGTGACGGCATCGGCGTAGGAGGGACGGGCCGGATCGGCGGCCGTATCCAGCCAGAAGGGCAGAAGCCCCGGATTCTCGCCGCCGAGCGGCAGGTTGAAGGGGTGGAAATAATCGTCGGCGTTCGATCCGGGGGTCGGGCTTCCCGCCCAGCCGACGAAGCGCACGCCCTGCTTGAAGGTGGCGTCGTTGGCGCGCAGGAACTCGGCCTCCGATCGGCCGAGCGTGGCCAGCGTGGAACGCAGCGACGGGAAGCTCCCTTCGCCGACGCCGATCGTCCCGATCTCGGCGGATTCGACGAGCGTGATCGCGCAGCCGCCGGGCATCGCGGCGGCCGGCAGGGCGCGCGACAGATAGGCGGCGGTCAGCCACCCGGCGGTCCCGCCGCCCACGATCACGATGCGCTTTCCCATCATCCCCCTGCCGCCTTCATACGCCCAAAAACAGCGTTGTCAGAAGAAAAAGCGGCCGCCGCCGGATTGGGGCGACGGCCGCGAGGGCCCGGCCGTTTCGAAACGGCCGGGCGGGGGAAACATCAGAACTTCGCGCGAACCCGCACGCCCCAGGTGCGCGGCGGCTCGTAGTTGGACAGGAACACCGACTGCAGGCCGTTGGTGCCCACCGAGCCCGAGACGCCCGCGCTGGTGCGGATGCGCTTGTCGGTCACGTTGAGCGAGAAGGCCTCGATCTCATACTTGTCGTCGGGCGATGCGTAGGTCAGGCCGAGGTCGATCTTCGCATAGGCCTTCTGCTGATCGTAGGCGGTGCCGAGCAGGCCCTTGCCGGCCTGATCCTCCGGCGCATAGCCGCCGATCTGGTCGCCGTTGAAGTAGCTCAGCCAGCTGCGGGTCTCATAGTGGAGGGTGCCGCGCGGGGTGATGCGGCCGCCGTTCGCCAGCTCGAAATCATGCTCGTAGGTGGCGGTCGCCGAGAAATGCGGCGCGTGCGGCAGCTCGTTGCCCTTCAGGTTCTCGATGTTCTCGGGCACGTTGTTGTAGATGCCGTTGTTGACCGTCAGCAGATCCTTGAAGCGGGTGTGCTGGTAGGTCGCCGCAACCGTCAGGCGATCCAGACGGGTGAGGTTCGCGGTCAGCTCCGCCTCCAGGCCGTAGGCCCTGGCGCCCTTGGCGTTGGTGGTGATGATCTGGCTGCCGATGATGTTGCCCTGGGCGTCACGCGTGGTGACCGCCTGGTTCACCTGATAGCCCTTGAAGTCCTCGTAATAGGCCGCGAGGTTCAGGGTGACGTGGTTGTCGAACAGCTTGGACTTCGAGCCGACCTCGTAGTTGGTCAGCGTCTCGGGGCCGGCGAGCAGGCCGCCATCCTCGATATTGCCCGACTTGAAGCCGGTGCTGACGCTGCCGTAGACGAGCGTGCCGGGCGTGATCTGCGCGTCGGCGCGGGCCAGCCAGGTCACCTTGTTCCACTTGCCGTGCGTGTCGTTGGGCGAAATGCCCCACAGATTGCCGTACTGCGCGGTCTCCGCGTTCAGCGCATCGACGACCTGCTGCGCGTTGCCCGCACCGTTCAGATCGATGCCGAAGATGCCGGGCAGGTTCGGCACGGCCGCCTGACATGCGGCGAGCTGGGCCGGGTTCAGCGTGCTCGGGCAGCCGGAGAAGGTGACGTTGCGGCCGCCGATATCCTGCTTCTTGTCGCTCGTGTAGCGGATGCCGCCGGTCAGGTTGATCTTGTCGGTGATGTGCCAGACGGCCTGGCCGAACGCGGCGCGGGAGTCGATCTCGCGATCGGCCTGGATGAAGGTGCCGGCCCAGTTGAAGGTGCCGTCGCGATAGCCGTTGCGCTGATCGATGTCGAAACGGATCTTGTTGACCTCGTGGCTGTAATAGCCGCCGACGATCCAGTCGATCGCATTGTGACCGGTCGACTTCAGCTGGACCTCGTGGCTCCAGAAGTCATAGCGCGAATAGGCGGTGTTGTTCTCGCCGAAGCTGTCGTTCGGCATGGTGACGGTGCCGTCGGCCCCGAGCGTCGGCGGGTGGGCGCCGGCATCCGCATCCGAATCCGCCGTGCCGCCGACCCGCGAGAAGCCGGCGATATAGACCGCCTCGATATGGTCGGAGAGATCGTAGCTCATGTTGGAGCGGATGCCCCACGAGTAGCGATCGGTCTGCGGCGCGGTATCGACCAGCGCCGACCAGAACTTCTGGCCCGGCCGCGGATCCTGCATCAGGCCGAGGATGGGCGAACCCGTATCCTTGTACCACTCGCCGTTCAGGTTCCACTTGAAGCGGCCGAGATCCCAGCGGGCCGAGATGCGGGCCGACTTCTGGTCGCCGGCATAATATTTCTTGCCGCCGGTGACGAACGCCGAACGGTTCACGCCGGGCAGGTCCGGCGGGGTCTGGTAGTCGATATAGCCGTCGTGGCGATCGGTGATGAACGCCGCGCGCAGGGCGAAATTGTCGGTCACCGGGATGTTGACCATCCCCTTGATGCCGAAGCGGTTGTAGGCGCCGCCCACGGCCTCGACGCTGGCGTGGAAGTCGTCGAAGGTCGGCTTGGCGGTGACGAGGCTGATCGCGCCGACGGTCGCGTTGCGGCCGAACAGCGTGCCCTGCGGGCCGCGCAGCACCTCGACGCGCTCCATGTCGTACATCAGCACCGAGGCGCCTTGGGCGCGCGGCGAGTAGATGCCGTCGACGTAGATCGCGACTTCGGGATCGGCGACCTCGGTATAGGCCGCGTCGTTGCCGATGCCGCGCATGGTCAGCAGGATGCCGCCCTGATCGCCCTGCTGGGCGAAATGGAGGCTCGGCACGAAATCGGCGAGACCCTTGACGTCCTGCACCTGCTGCTTGTCGAGCGTGGCCTGGCTGAACGCCGAGATGGCGATCGGGGTCTTCTGCAGGCTGGTCTCGCGCTTGGTGGCGGTGACGACGATGTCGGTGATCTGGCCGGTGTCAGCCGCGGCGGCCGGCTGCGGGGCAGCGGCGGCGTCCTGCGCGAAAGCGGTGGTGGTGAAGAACAGCGAGGCCGCGAGCGCCGTGCTCGCGGCAAGAATATGCCGGGTCATGCAAACCTCCCAGAGATCACCCGTTTGTACGAGCTTGGGCGTGCCTCTACCGGCGGACTGACAAGGATGTCAAAACCTTTTGACATCGTTGTCTGCATGTTCGGAAACAGATGAGCAATCATCGGGCAACTGTTGCTTTTGGGTCACGGCGTTGCTGTCCGGGCGGGGTGCGGTAGCATTGCGAGGTGGTGCAACGGAGGCGTGGATGCGGGCCGATTCGGGCGAATATGGCGGCGGGCAGGTGTTCGCGCTGGGCGATCTGGTGCCGCGCATCGCCCATGATGTGTTCCTGGCGCCGGGCGTGGTGGTGATCGGCGATGTCGAGATCGGGCCGGGATCGAGCGTGTGGTTCAACTGCGTGCTGCGCGGCGACGCGGACGCGATCCGCATCGGCGCGCGCAGCAACATTCAGGACGGCAGCGTCATCCATGCCGACAAGGGCTTCCCGACGATCATCGGAGACGATGTGCTGGTCGGCCACATGGTGATGCTCCACGGCGGGATGGTCGCCGATCGCGGCTTCGTCGGCATGGGTGCGACGATGCTCAACGGCGCGCGGGTGGAAGGCGATGGCATGCTCGGCGCCGGCGCACTGTTGACCGGCGGCAAGATCGTCGGCGCGCGGGAATTGTGGGCGGGGCGCCCCGCCAAATTCGTCCGCGAGCTGGATGACGCGGCGGTAGCGGAGATGATCGCAGGCACGCGCCGCTATGCGGAGCGCGCGCAGCAATACCGGCATGGATTGATGCCGATCTGACAATCCGGGTTGGCGACCCGCGAGACTTGCGTTACGCTGTGATCACAGTGAACGATCAAGCGGGGAAATCATGACCGAATCGGCGATCATCGAAGGGCTGCGGATGCCCGGCGATGCGATCATCGACGGCGCTCCCGCCCTAATTGCCGACGGCTTCGACAATGTGACGCCACGCGACGGCAGCGTGATCGGCAGGGTCGCTCTGTGCAGCGCGGCCGACGTCGATCGGGCGGTCGCCTCGGCCCGCGCTGCGTTCGAGGATGGGCGCTGGCGCGACCTTCCATACAACGACAAGAAGAAGGTGCTGTTCAGGCTCGCCGATCTGATCGAGGCGAACCTCGACGAACTGGCGACGCTGGAGAGCCTCGACATGGGCAAGCCGGTCGCCGACGCGCGCGCCTTCGACATTCCCGCCTCGGCCAAGACCTTCCGTTATTATGCGGAAGGCCTGGACAAGCTCTACGGCGAGGTCGGGCCGCATCATCCCGGCCGCATCTCCTGGGTGCAGCACGAGCCGCTCGGCGTGGTCGGTTGCATCGTGCCGTGGAATTTCCCGCTCAACATGGCGGCCTGGAAGGTCGCGCCGGCGTTGGCGATGGGCAATTCGGTGGTGCTCAAGCCCGCCGAGCAATCCCCGCTCACCGCGATCCGGCTGGGCGAGCTGGCGCTGGAGGCGGGGCTGCCGGCGGGCGTGCTCAACGTCATCCCCGGCACCGGCGAGATGACCGGGCAGGCACTGGGCAAGCATAACGACGTCGACATGATCGCCTTCACCGGCTCCGGCCCCGTGGGCGGGCTGCTGATGCGCTATGCCGGCGAGAGCAACCTCAAGCGCGTCTCGCTGGAGCTGGGTGGCAAGTCCCCGCAGATCGTGTTCGCGGACTGCCCGGATATGGACGCGGCGGCGCAGGCGGCGGCATGGGCAATCTTCTTCAACCAGGGCGAGGTCTGCACCGCCGGATCGCGGTTGCTGGTGCAGAACAGCATCAAGGCGGAGTTCCTCGAGCGCGTCGTCGCGGTGGCGAAGACGATCGTGCCGGGCGATCCGCTCGATCCCGCCACCCGCTTCGGCGCGATGGTGAGCGAGGAGCAGATGAACGGCGTCCTGCGCCGGATCGAGCGGGCCAAGGCGGACGGCGCGAAGCTGCTGATCGGGGGCACCCGCGTGCGCGAGGAGAGCGGCGGTTTCTACATCACGCCGACCATCTTCGACGGTGTTGCTCCTTCCTCTGCACTTGCGACCGAAGAGGTTTTCGGGCCGGTGCTGGGCGCGATCGGTTTCGGTACGCCGGAAGAGGCTTTCAAGCTGGCGAACTCGACCATCTACGGCCTCGCGGCCGGCGTGTGGACGGCGGACGTGAATCTCGCCCATCGCGCGGCGCGCAGGATCCGTTCGGGTCTCGTCTGGATCAACGGCTGGGATGCCTGCGATATCACCATGCCGTTCGGCGGCTTCCGCCAGTCCGGTTTCGGGCGCGACCGATCGATGCACGCGCTGGAGAAATATGCCGACCTCAAGGCGGTGACGATCAGCTTCACGGGTGCGGCATGAGCGGATTCCAGGCCGAAGCGCGGGAAGCGCGGGACTTCCTCGCGGCGCATCCCGAAATCGAATTTTTCGAGATGTTCTTCACCTCGCTCACCGGCGTGCCGCGCGGCAAGCGCCTGCGCCGGTCCGAGGTGATGAAGCTCTACGAGGGATCGGCCTTCCTGCCCGGATCGATCGTGGCGGTGGATATCCTCGGCGCCGATTGCGAGGATACCGGAATGGTGTGGGAGACGGGCGACGCCGATCGCATCGCCCGCGCCGTGCCCGGCGGCATCGTCCCCGCGCCGTGGATCGGCGAGGATGCGGCGCAGGTGATGTGCTCGCTGCACGATCTCGGCGGCGAGGTGACGCCGTTCGATCCGCGCGCGGTACTCCAGCGGGTGCTCGATCGCTACGCGGCGGACGGTCTGACGCCGACGGTGGCGTGCGAGATGGAATTCTATCTCGTCGAGAGCCGGCGAGGCCGGGTGTCGCTGCGAAGCTCGCCTTTCACGCGCCGCAAGCCGGCCGCCAACGAGGCGCACGGTTTGCCCGAAACCGAGGATGCCGCCGATTTCCTCCGCGCTTTGTGGAAGGCGGCGGATGCGCAGGGCGTGCCGGTCGAAGGTGCCAGTTCGGAAGCCTCGCCGGGGCAGCTGGAACTGACGCTCCACCACAAGGCCGATGCGCTGGCGGCGGGCGACGACGCGGTGCTGTTCAAGCGCATGGCCAAGGGCGTCGCCCGCCCGCTCGGCTGCGAGGCGACCTTCATGGCCAAGCCGTTCGCCGACATCGCCGGCTCCGGCATGCACATCCATATGTCGATGCTGGACGGACAAGGCGCCAACATCTTCGCCTCCGAAGCGGCAGAGGGAACGGAGCAACTCCGCCACGCGATCGGCGGCATGGCACGGACGATGGCCGACGCGATGGCGGTGCTGGCGCCCAACGCCAACAGCTTCCGCCGCTATGTCGCGCGCAGCTACGCGCCGGTTGCGCCGACATGGGGCATCAACAACCGCACCGTGGCGCTGCGCATTCCGGCGGGCTCGGCCGCCTCGCGCCGGGTGGAGCATCGCGTCGCCGGGGCGGACGCCAATCCGTATCTGGCGCTCGCGGTGGTGCTGGCGGGCGCGCATCATGGCCTGACCAACAGGCTCGATCCCGGCGCGATGACTCATGGCGACGGCTATTCCGCACCGGTCGCGGCGGGCGATCCGCTGCCGACCGACTGGCTCAAGGCGATCGACCGCTTCGCCGCGTCCTCGGTGATGCGCGAGTATCTGGGGGACGCCCTCGTCGATCTCTACGCGACGGTGAAGCGTACCGAGCAGGCGCGGTTCAACGCGGTGGTCACCTCGCTCGATCATGACTGGTATCTGCAAAATGCCTGAGGCGCACGAGCAGAGCTGGAAACGGGCGAAAGGCCCCTTCGCCGCGGTGTTCACCGCACCGGCGCTGTGGCTGTTCTTCTTCTTCCTCGTGCCGCTGGCGATCATCTGGGCGTACAGCTTCGGCCACACGGTCGATCTCACCGAAATCTCGATCGACGGCACCTTCTCGAACTACGCGCGGATCGCCGACCCGGTCTACATCCAGGTGTTCGTGAAATCGCTCTGGTATGCGGCGCTCACCACCTTCCTGTGCCTCGTCGTCGGCTTCCCGGTGGCGCTCGCCATCACCTTCGCCTCCGATCGCGCGAAGGTGTGGCTGCTGCTGCTGATCATGCTGCCTTTCTGGACCAACCTGCTGGTCCGCACTTATGCGCTCATGGCCGTCCTGCGCACGGAGGGCTTCGTCAACGACATGCTCGGCTGGGTGGGGCTGGGGCCTTGGCCGCTGCTCCACAACAATTTCGCGGTGGTGTTCGGGCTTGTCTACGTGAACCTGCCGTTCCTGGTGCTGCCGCTCTATTCGGCGCTGGACCGGCTGGACAAGTCGCTGCTGGAGGCGAGCCTCGATCTCGGCGCCGGGCATGTCCGCACGATCTTCGAGGTGGTTGTGCCGCTGGCCTTGCCCGGTATCCTCTCGGGCCTGCTGATCACCTTCATCCCGGCGCTCGGCTCCTACCTGACGCCGGACCTGCTCGGCGGACCGGACAGCCAGATGATCGCCAACGTCATCGAGCGCCAGTTCAAGCGCGCCAACGACTGGCCGTTCGGCTCCGCGCTGTCCTTCATCCTCATGTACCTCACCTTCTTTGCGATCGCCGCGCAGGGGATCGTGGCGAAGCGCCGCAAAGGGCTGGGAGAATGAGCAAGAAAGCCGCTCCGCTCGATTACCTCTCGCGCTGGCCGCTGCGCCTGTGGCTCGTGCTGGTCGCGATCTTCCTCTACGCGCCGCTGGCCGCGCTGATCGCGTTCAGCTTCAACGACAGCCGCCGCAACATCGTCTGGCAGGGCTTCACGCTCGATTGGTACGGCGCGGTGTTCAACGACACCGACCTGCTGACCGCCTTCGGCAATTCGCTGACCATCGCGGCGATCTCGACGGTGATCAGCCTCATCCTCGGCGCGATGGTGGCGGTGGCGTGCTGGCGCTTCCGCTTCCCGCTCAAGCCCGCCTTCGAGGGCGCGCTGGCGCTGCCGATCGTCGTGCCGGAAATCT
>BACX01000159.1 GCA_000333335.1 Sphingomonas-like bacterium B12
AGGCGTCATCGCCCTCGAACGCATCGAAGGCGCTCCGCAGCCGAGCGCCGCGCGCGGCGGAGGCTTCCGACCAGTCGATCAGCGCGCTGCCGGGATTGCCGGGCCCGCAATCGGCGAAGAGCGGGTTCAGGAAATCGCGGCTGGAGGGCGAATAGGGGCTAAAGCGATGCGGGTCAGCGAGAAACAGCGCGTGGACCGGGCTGATCGCCATAGCGTCGGCGCCGCGCCGGGCGGCGGCGCGCACCGTGTCGGCGAGAGCCGCGAAGTCGCCGATCTCGGCCGGCGTGGCACCCCGCAGCGAGTAGAGTTGGACGGCCAAACCCCAAGCGCGGGGGCGGCCGGTCAGGTCGGCGACACCGAGTGCCGGTTCGGGCGATACGTCCGGCGACAACGGCGGGTCCGCCGACAGCCGAGCGCGACTCTCCTCAGCATCGACTTCGGTCGCGCAGGGCAGGCCGAGCGCGGTCAGCGCGGCGCGCAGGGTATCAGGGGAGACGGTGCGGACGATACCATCCCACCCTTCCCATTTGACTAGTAGCCCCGCATCGTTGGCGAGAGCGGCGAGGGCCGCGTCGGTCAGCCCCGCCATGGGTTCAGCCAAGCCATGCGACGCAGGATGCGGGCCGGAGCATGGCCTCAATAAGGCCTTCGCCCTCGGCGTGGAGTAATGGCATCTCGGGATCGGTGAGGGGAACGGCCGCGTCACCGAGGTTCAGCGCGATGACGAGCGGCCGGTTGTCCATTTTCCAGCGGGCGACCACCGCTTTGTCGCCGATCGCCTCCGCGCCCTCGGATCGCGCATCGTGCAGGCTCGGCACGATGCATTCGCGGCGCAAGCCGAGCAGACGCTGATACAGATCGGGCCATGTGGCATCGCCGGGCACGGGGCGGGACGCCTCGAAGGTGGCGCGCGCGTTGGGATCGGGAATACCCGCGCGTTGCGCCGGATCGGAGAAGGCGGGGAACTTGGCAAATTCGCTGCGTCGGCCTTCGCGCACCGCATCGGCCAGTTGGTCGTGAAAATCGGTGAAGAACAGGAAGGGGCTGTCACTTCCTGTCTCCTCGCCCATGAACAGCAGAGGAATTTGCGGGGCAAGCAGCAGTAGCGTGGTTGCGGCGCGCAGCTTCTCCGGCGTGGCGAGGCGGATTAGCCGTTCGCCCAGCGCACGGTTGCCGACCTGATCGTGGTTCTGGAGGAAGCTGACGAAGCGCGTCGGCGTCAGATGTCGGCTCGGTTTGCCGCGCGTATG
>BACX01000158.1 GCA_000333335.1 Sphingomonas-like bacterium B12
GGAAGCCAAGCGTCGATCCGACGGATGACGTGGGCCTCTGCCGGCCCGGCCACATCTATGGCGATCGAAACCGCGCGACGGCGGATATCCACATCGCTGTCCGGCGCGGCATCGCCCGTGCCATATGTCCGATAGGCTGGAAAGCCTTCCAGCAGCCATGCGATACCCCGTCGCCAGGCAGGCTGTCCAATATCCCGCGTTTCTCGGACCGATGCGGCGAGGCGCGCAAAGGCGCCGGCCGTAGCATTCAGTTGAGCGGCGAAGTTGCGCTCCAACATCATGCGACGTGCGACAAGCTCTTCTGCATGAAAATCGGGGCTGCGGCCCGACAGCCGATGCCAGAGCCGGCCCAGCGGCTTGGCCGCCCTGTCGTCGTGCAGCAGTGCGCAGACCTGTCCCAGAAAATCATATCCGCTCGTGCCGTCGACAGGCCAATCTGGCGGCAGCTGCTCGTTTGAGGCGAGGATCTTCTCGACGACAATATAGGCGGGACCAGGGGCCGCACCTTCGGGCCTGAACTTGCCTGCGGCTTCAAGCGTGTCACGCAGACGCCGGCAGTAGGCGGTCGGATCGGCAAGCCCATCGATGTGATCAATCCTCACGCCGTCGATCAGGCCCTCGGCATAAAGGCGTGAGGGAAGCGCATGGACAGCATCGAACACTCTCTTGTGCTCGATTCTCAAGCCGGCCAATTCGGTGATGTCGAAGAAGCGGCGCCAGTTGATGATGTCACCCGCCGCACGCCACCAAGCCAGCCGCCAATGCTGGCGCTCGCAGAGCTGATGGAGGGAGTCAGAATCGCCGATGCGGGCGAGGTCGGTGCCGGCGAGCGCCTGCTGGTCCTCCGGGCGCAGTGGGAAGACGTGCGCACCGTAGGCCACCACCGCCAGCCGCCCGTCGCGCTTTTCGAGCTTAAGGTCGCCGGACGCCAACACCTCCGCATAGGGCGCACCGAGAAAGGGGGCGATCAGCTTGCCGTCAAGCGCGGGGTCGGGGGAGCGCCAGTCGATATCGAAGAAACTGGCATAAGGGCTGGCTTCGCCTTTCTCCAGTACGTCTAGCCACCAGGGGTTGTCACCCTGGCCCACCGCGACATGGTTGGGCACGATATCGAGAATGATGCCGATTCCTTCCGCCTTCAGCGCGGCACTGAGCGCGCGGAAGCCTTCCTCCCCGCCCAACTCCGGATTGACGCGGGCGGGATCGATCACGTCGTAGCCATGGTTTGATCCAGCGCGCGCGGTGCCGATGGGCGAGGCATAAACATGGCTGATGCCGAGATCCGCCCAATAGGGCGCAAGCGGGATCGCCGCGTCGAACGGGAAATCCTTGTGAAACTGCACGCGGTAGGTGGCGCGGGGGATCATCGCGGGCGCTCCGTATTCAAGCTGTCTAGGCGGTGGACAACCGCAGGATCGGTGAACAGCGCCTCCGGCGGAGCAGGCAGGCGGCGGCGCCAGTTCGGATGCTGATCGATCGTACCGGGTAGGTTAGGCGCCTCCTCCAGCGCCAGCACATCCTCGACAGCGACGATCGCAAGCTCGCATGCCGCGCGGCCAACCTGCGCCACCGCCGCGTCGACCGCGCGCGCGGGATCGTGGGCGGGAGGCGGGCTGCCGTCCCCGGCCGCGCGCCAAAATCGGCGGCGATCATTGGCGCGCTGGCGCGGCGTGTCGCCCTCAAAGCCCAAGCGACGCCGCCAGTCGATATCAATGCCACGCCACCAGCCGGCAAAGGGGGGGAGATCATGTGTGCTCGTCATCGCGACGGCGGTCTTCGTCCAGTCGTCGGGATCAGTGAAGCGACCCTTGTTGTCCCGCTCGAAGGGCAACACGCGCATGCCGAGCAGGTGCCGCTCGGCTAGCCGATCGCGGATGCCGGGTGGCACGACGCCGAGATCCTCGGCGATCACGAGCGCGCGGGCGCGGCGCGATTCGGCGGCGAGGACGGCGAGCAGCTCGGGCATCGGCTGGCGCAGATATACGCCCTCGAGCGGCGTGGCGCCGTCAGGGATCACCCAGAGCCGGCCTAAGCCCAGCGCGTGATCGATACGGATTCCGCCGGCATGCGTCAGCGCCGCGCGGATCGTCCGCACGAAGGGGGCAAACCCGGTGCGACGGAGCGCAGTGGGCGAGAGGCCAGTGATGCCCCAACCTTGTCCGCCCGCCTGGAAATCGTCTGGCGGCGCACCGAGGGTCAGTCCGTGAAGCAACTCGTCGCGGCGGCTCCAGGCGTGGCTGCCGCCCGGATCGATGCCCACCGCCAGATCGGCGATCAG
>BACX01000157.1 GCA_000333335.1 Sphingomonas-like bacterium B12
CCGCCCCATCGATGTTCGCGGTTCCGTCCCAAGCGCTTCTTCTACTTTCCGCCATTGGCCATGGTGCTTCCTCTCCTTCTTTCGGATGTCGGCAAGCATCCCGCGTCCGGCCTTCGCTCGATCCACTATCTGGTCGGCGCACCCGGGCGAAAAATGGGCTGCCCGTTCGATCCGTGAATGTCGCTGTGCGGACGGCACAAGACACGGCAGCAAGGCGCCGATTTCACCGTCGCCAACCGAGCATTGCTCTATAGCCTCGGACCAACCGTTTCTGGTTTGTCGGAGGCCCCCAAAGCGTAGAACCGGTGTGGGCGTCGTCTCACTGGCCTCTGAACCTGGGTCAGCTGATCGTGAAAGACGATGGAGTTTTCACGCGATCTCTATCGGGCTTGTGACGGAGATAGGCGCGAGCGTTGACCGCAGCGGCCCAACGTGATTGCATGCACATTGCCAGGAATGTCGATGCGTACATGGACAATGACGGCGTAGAACCTCCGGCATCGAAAACGCTGCCTCCCGCACCGCGTAAAAATATATTCTTGTTTGCGACGATCGCGGCCAGTGGCGCGTCGCTAATAAACTTTGAGTCCAAATGCGCTGTCCCCAGTCAAATCTATTGCAGCGATCGTCTCGCCGTTAGGCAGGAGAAGCTTTGTGTCATCCCACCAATCCCGTGAAGGAGACGGTGAGCGATGTTCGATACAGGGCCGGGAACATTGAGTTGCGGCGACCAAGATCATGCGTTTATCATCGAGGTGCCGTTCGAAAGCTATTGCGTTTGCACTCTGTGTTCCTTGCAGCTCTACATAATTTGTCCTTCCGTGCCGAAATAAATCTGGCTGTTCCCGTCGCAAACCTAGCAGTTCGCTGATCAGGTGTTGCTTGCTGCCGCCGGTAAGCCAGGCATTATCGGATCGGCGTAGAGCATCAATCCGGTTTTCGTAATCAACAGGACGGCGATTGTCGGGATCGACCAATGATTGATCCCATAGTTCACAGCCCTGATAGAGATCTGGAACGCCGGGCAACGTGTAGCGCAGCATCGTCTGCACCAAAGACTTGGCCCAGCCGGCGGGGGCAATCTCCGAGGCGAAGCAGACCGCGTCGCGCACAACATCCGATCCTGGCGACATGATCTCCCGGAGATACTCAAGGCACGCCTGCTCGTAGGCTTCATCGGGGCAGGCCCAGGACGTGACTAGCTTGGCTTCGCGCAGCGCCTTGATCTGCCATTGGGCCAGCCGATCAGTGAACCGACCGAGGCCATCCTCGTCGTCCGCTGCAAGATCGATCGGCCACGCGCCGACGATTGTCTGATGAAGCATATGAGCATCGCCACAATCCACTCGGTACGGCACGGTGCTGGCCCATCGATCCGCCAACTCGCACCAGCGCGATGGAATCTCGCTCAGCACAGCGAGACGCGTCCTTACATCCTCGCCGCGCTTATGGTCGTGCG
>BACX01000156.1 GCA_000333335.1 Sphingomonas-like bacterium B12
CCGAAAGGGAGAGAGCGCCCGTAGCTGCCACATTCGGATGCCGCAATTGGTATAAATCTTCCCATGCCGGCTCGACGACGGAACGCTGCGTACCGGCATCGGTTTCCCCCCCCAAACAAGGGGACTACGATGAAAATTGCTTTGCTGGCGGCGCTCGCCGCGATCACCGCTCCAGCATCGGCGCAAGATAGCCCCAAGGACATCGCGCAAGACAGGGCAGAAAATCCCGCGCCCCGCGACCTCTGCAGCGAGCTCGGCGGGCTCGATACGCCAGCCTGCGTCGTCGACCCCGGAAAGGTCCAGGCTGAAGTCGGGTTGACCGACTGGACGCTGGACAAGGGGGATGGCCAGCGGAAGGATACGATCGACACGGGCGAGGTTCTCTTGCGCTATGGTGTCACCGGAACGACGGAAGTGCGCCTGGCCTGGACAGCGTTCGGATATGCGCGGACCCGCGACTTCATCTCAGGAGCGATTGATCGCATCATGGGCGTTGGTGACGTGACTCTCGGCGTCAAGCAGAGCATTAGCCATCCTGCGGAGGGCAAGACGGGTCTCGCTGTCGCCTTGTTGCCCTACGCGACCCTGCCATCCGGCCGGCGGGATGTCGGCGGCGGTGACTGGGAGGGCGGGCTCATCATTCCGACGAGCTACAAACTCAGCGACGATATCTCGTTGGAGATGACCCCAGAGGTCGACGCTGCGGTCAACGACAGTGGATCGGGCCGGCACCTCGCCTATGGCAGCGCCTTTGGAGTGCAGGCGCACCTTGGCAAAAAGTTCATCGTGACGCCGGAGGTTCAAGCCTTACGGGACCGCGATCCTTCCGGACATGCGACGATGAGCCGCGCGAGTATCTCGCTCGATTATCAACCTCAGTGTCCGATTCAAAACTAAGCATTTGATTTAGCGAGCCTTGCTACGCGGCGAGTGAGGAGCTGGACCGATGCGAGGAAGAGCCAGGCGCTTGCGGATGCGATCGTCTGCTCGAAGTCCTTGGCCAGCCGTCGGTTGCGATTGAGCCACGCAAGAGTGCGTTCGACAACCCAGCGTCGCGGCAGGATCTCGAAGCCGCTGGCGTTATCGGACCGTTTGATGATCGCGATGGTCCATTTGCCGATCCTGCGCAGGGCATCCTTCAACTTGTCCCCGGCATAGCCACCATCAGCGAAGACGTGGCGCAGCCATGGGAAGCGCTGAAGGATTTCGGCCAGCACCAGCGGCGCGCCGTCGCGATCCTGGATGTCGGCGGTGTGGATCACGGCGTGAACCAGATTGCCGTGGGTGTCGGTGAGAATGTGGCGTTTGCGGCCCTTGACCTTCTTGCCAGCATCATAGCCGCAAGGGCCGCCGCTTTCGGTGGTTTTCACACTCTGGCTATCGATCACGCCTGCACTCGGCGAGGCCTCGCGACCCTCCGCTTCGCGCGAGATCATCAGCAACGCATGATTGATCGTGAGCCATAGCCTGTTGTCACGCCACAAGTAGAACCAGCGCCGCACCGTCGAAACCGGCGGAAAGCAGGGAGGCAGCATCCGCCACGGCAAACCGCCGCGTAGCAGGTACAGGATCGCCTCGAGGATGCGCCGTAGCGGCCATTTACGAGGACGCCCCACAACGGAGGGCGGAGGGAGAAATGGCTCGAGCGCCGCCCACTCCGCATCGGTCAAATCGCTTGGCAAGGCCAGGTCAGATCGCGCATGTTGTGCGCGAGTGGTATCGGTCCACATCGTTGATCCAAGGTAGTTTTTGGCGAAACCCCTGAATCAACGGTCGGCGACGCTGTCAAGCTAACCCACTGATACCACTCACCTTAATTTCGGATCAGACACTCAGAAATTTACGATCGTTGACGTGGAAGCGATCGCGGGTCTGAACCATGCATCTCTCAGGCGGATCGTTTCGACCTGACAGCCGGGTGCTCGGATGCGTCCATCACCGGTTGAGATTTTTGGCCAAAAATGGCCGAGGGCTTGGCCAAAGATGGCCGAACTTTTTGAGTGGGGTAAGCACCTGTAGCGGCTAATGAGATCGATGCAGTTCGAACTGGACCAAGTCCACAGAACAGCGAAGTCG
>BACX01000155.1 GCA_000333335.1 Sphingomonas-like bacterium B12
TGCCCAGGAGCGGCGGCTGGGTGCTCGAAAGTGCCGCAGCTCGGTAGTCCCATTCTCTCCTTCTCGTCGCCGGTTCGCAGCTCGCATGTCCGGTGCAGGCGGTGACGCGACATTCATTCGCGGTCGGGCCGGGGCCGCTCGGCGCCGTTCTGCGCAGCATCGCGGGGCAGGGCGGGAGCGAGATCGGCTATCCGGAGCCACTGGTGCGTGGGCACTGGAGCCCGGGTGCCAGCGGCACGCTGACGACGCGGGAGGCCCTCACGCGCGCCTTGCGGGGTAGCAGATTGCGACTGCGATCAGTCGGGACGGGCAGCTTTTTGATCGAAGCGGATCGGGCGCCGCCGGTCGCGGCACCATCCGCGACGGCTTCCGGGGCGCCCGCCGCAGACATTGCCGAGCCGATCGTCGTCACCGGCAGCAAGCGCGCGACGCCGGAAATGCGGTTCCCGGGCGCCGTCCAGATCGTCGCGACCGGCTTTGACGAGAGCGTGTCCAGGCTTCACAACGATGGCGACCTAGTGGCACGCCTTCCTCTTCTCCAGTCAACCGCGTTCGGGCCGGGCCGTGACAAATTGTTCGTCCGGGGGGTCGCCGACAGCAGTTTTGCCGGACCTACACAGGCGACGGTCGGTCTGTATTTCGGGGATACCCGGCTGTTGTACAGCGGCCCCGATCCGGCCCTGCGACTGGTCGATACGCGACAGGTCGAGATCCTTGAAGGGCCGCAGGGCACGCTCTACGGCGCGGGTGCGATCGGCGGCATCATCCGGATTGTGCCGAAATCCCCGGACATGTCGCGCGTCGCCTCCATGGCGGAGGGGGCGCTTGCGGCGACGCAGGACGGGCGGCCCGGCTACGACGCCGACGGCATGATCAACCTGCCGATCGTGACGGACCGGGCCGCGCTGCGGCTGGTCGGGTATCACGCGTATGACGGGGGATATATCGACAACCCCGCGCGGGGTCTGCGGGCCGTCAACGCGACATCGACGGATGGCGGGCGGGCGGCGCTGCGCCTTCGGCCGGCCGACGCCTGGACGATCGATCTCACCGGCCTCGGGCAGCACATCGCATCGGCGGACCCGCAATATGCCGTGCGCGCAGACGGGCCTTTGTCCCAGCCCGCCCTACTGCGCCAGCCCTATCGTGACACGACGATGCTCGGTTCGCTCGGCATACGCCGCGAGAGCGCCGACGAGCTGAACGTCCTGCTCAACATCGGGGGGGTGAAGCGCACAACCCACCAGCGCTATGATGCGACGCCCCCTTCGGCGACGGACGCGATCGCTTATGACGAGCGCGCCGCTTCGAACCTGATCGATGGGGAGGCGCGCATCTGGCGGACCACACCGTCCGGGAGCGGATGGCTGCTGGGCGTGGCCGGAGTCGAAAATCACACGGCTGCGCGACGCCAGCTGGGCCATCCGGACACGCCGCGCGATATCTCGGGCGTGGACAATCGCACCCTCGATCTGGCCCTGTTCGGCGAGGGCACGGCGTCCCTTGCCCCGGGTTTGCTGCTGACGCTGGGCGGGCGCCTCACCCACGCCCGAGTGGACGGTGAACCGCTCGATGTCCCGTTGCGCCCCTTGTTCAAGAAAGGGCCGTCGACCTTCATCCGGGGGGAAGGCCATACCCGCTTCGATCCATCCGCATCCTTCTCAGCGTGGATCGCCCGCGGCCTGTCTTTCTACGGGCGCTATGCGAGAGGATTCCGTGCCGGCGGGTTGGCGATCGCGGCGGGTGTGGGGCGGGTCGCCGCCTATCGGCCGGATTCGATCATGACCCTGGAATCGGGGCTGCGCGCCCAGGGCCTATGGGGCGGAAAGCTTAGCGGTTCGATCGGCCTCTCCCAATCCTGGTGGCAGAACATCCAGGCGGATCTGGTAACCCGGAATGGCTTCCCCTTCACGGCCAATATCGGCAACGGCCGGCTGCTGGCCCTGGAAACCCGGATCGCGGCCCGGCCGGTCCCGCGTCTCGGCATTGATCTGCAAAGCCTCTTTACGCAAAGTCGCATCGTCGATCCCGCTCCCGGCTTCGAGAGGGAGGGCGGCAACGATCTGCCGGACACGCCGAGGATCGGATATTCGGGCACGATCTCGTGGTTTCCGCCGCTCGACCGGACCGAGCGTTTTGGTGTGGAATTGGCGGTTCGCCACCAAGGGGCTTCCCGCTTCGGCGCCGGTGCCCTACTGGGAATCGATCAGAAGGGCTATACGAACGGCGACATTTCGATGCGGGTGCGCCGCGGCCATTTCGATCTTGCCGCGTCGGTAGAGAATGTCACCAACGCGAAGGGCGACCGTTTTGCGGTGGGAAATCCATTCCAACTCCGTGTTATCAACCAATCTACGCCGCTAAGGCCGCGAACCCTGCGGCTGACGGTCACCGTTCTCAAATAAGACGCACGGCAGGCGGGTTCATGGGCCACGGAATCAGGGGTGCTGTTCGATGTTTCACATGCTGCTGCCATGGGAAAATGGATGGCCAGCGTGCCAGGTCACCGCGGCCAACCGCCGAAACGCGCCGGCATGCCCGTTCTGAACCGTCTCCATCAGGCCGCTCCAGCTGTCGGGTGGGATGAGGGATGGGCGTTTGCGCTGAGACCACGCCGCGCCGGAGAGCGGCCTTGAGACGAGTGTCGAAAGAAGGGTCGGGCGCATAAATCTGCATTCGCCCGCGACGTGATCGTGGTCACTCCGCGTTGGACATTTCTGCCGCAGGGTGAACCCCGCCGCTGCAACGCGTAAGGAAAGGCGATGGAATGGAGTGACGTCCGGATTTTCTTAGCCGTGGTGCGCGCTGGCACGCTGGGCGGCGCGGCGCGCGCGCTGCGCCTCAGCCATCCCACCATCGGCAGGCGGCTGCGCGCGCTCGAGGTGGCGATGGGCCAGACGCTGTTCCAGCGCACTGCCGAGGGGCTCATCCTCACCGAGGAGGGAAGGGCGATCGTGCCGCTGGCCGAGCAGATGGAAGATGGTGCGCTGGCGATGGAGCGTCGGCTTGCGGGACAGGAGCAGAATCTGCGGGGTTGCCTGCGCATCTCCTCGGCCGACTGGTTCGGCGCCTATGTCCTGCCCCAGATCATCGCCGACTATACGCACGCGCATCCGGACGTGGATGTCGAGATCCTGACGGGCACGCGTCTGTTCAGCCTTGCGCAGCGGGAAGCGGATATTGCCTTCCGCATCGTGCCCTTTGACACGTCCGACATCGTGCAGCGGCGATTGTCGCGATTGCACTACGGCGTCTACATCGCCGCGAGCGCGCCCGAGCCGGTGTTCGGCGACGGCGCCGGCTTCCGGCTGATCACCCATGATACCTCCACGGGCCATTTTCCCGACATCGCCTGGCTCCTGGAAAGCTTCCCCAAAGCGACGACGGTGATGCGCTCGAACAACCGGAATGTTCAGGCGCGCATGTGCAGACAGGGAGTCGGCATTGCCGTCCTTCCCCGCGCTGTCGGCAGCCAGATCCCGGGGCTGCGCCTGCTCGACCTGCCGGAGTCGCCGCCGAGCCGCGACATCTGGATGGGCTATCATCGCGATCTGAAGCATCTGCGGCGCCTCCGCGCGTTCATCGCGGTGCTGGATGAGCACCTGCGGGAGGTCGGGCCGGGCTAGCGAGTAGGGCAACGGCCTTTCCCGGTAGGAGACATCCTTGATCGGTTGGAGCCCCAGCTTTCGGCAAGTTCCAGCGAGGGAAGGTTGATCGGCTCAATCAGGCAGGCGACGCGATCATGGGGCGTGGACTGCGGCAGCCACCGCAGAAGGCTGGTCATCGCCTCGAACGCGAAACCACGCCCGCCGACTTCGGACGAAAAGAGGCACGAGGCTTCAGGAACGCTGTCGAGCGCCGAATCGACACCCCGTCGGAAGAATCCCGCACCGACTTGCCTCTGATGCGGCCGCTGGCCCGTTCGACGACGGCGAGTGTGCCGAAGCCGAAGAGGCTCCAATGGCCCGCGCAGCGTAGCACCCTTGTCCAGGCGCCTTCTTCGGGATCGGGTAGATTGCCGATGAACCTGCGCACGTCGGGATCAGCTGAGAGCGCCAAAATCGCCGGCACGTCGCCGGATTCATAGGGACTCAGGAGGAGCCGCTCGGTGTCAATCATGGGGTCCTGGAAGAGGTGAGCCAACGGCCTCAGCTGCCGCGCAAGCAGGTGCGGACGAAGCGGACGAGCTCGGCGCTCAGCTCCAGATCCTCCGGCGTGCTGCCCAGGAAGCCGCCATGCGGCATCGCCTCGAAGACGTGAAGCTCGGCGGAAACGCCGGCGCGACGCAGGGCGCGATGCATGCGCACGGTGTTGGAGAGGAACAGATCGCGCGTGCCGGATTGCAGCAGCGTCGGCGGCAGGCCGGTCAGATCGCCGAACAGCGGTGAGAGCGCGGGATCGGAGAGGTCCGCGCCATTGGCATAGAGCAGGTTTGCCTCCCGTAGCGGCAGGGGCAGCATCAGATCCACCAGGCGGTTCACTGCGAAACTGTCCCCGGACTCGGTCAGGTCCACCTCGGGGGATAGCAGGACGAGACCGGCGGGCATGGGAAGCCCCACCTCCCGCGCCCGCAGCAGCATGGCGACGGCGAGGTTGCCGCCTGCGGATCTGCCGCCGATCACCACGTCCGAAGGCTTATGAAGGTCGAGCATATGGCCATAGGCCGCCAGCGTATCCTCCAATGCCGCGGGATAGGGATGCTCGGGCGGCGTCCGATAATCGACGCCGTAGCAGCGCACGCCGTGCAGGTCCGCCTGCATCTGCGCGCCGACCCGGCACGCCTCGCCCCCGCCAAATACTAGCGCGCCGCCGTGCAGATCGAGATAGGCCCCTTCGGCGATGCTCGCGGTATCGGGCGTGGCGACGTAGACGACCGTGTCGCCGAGCTGGACGGTTTCGACGCTGGCGCGCAAGCTGCCGGCAAGATCTTTGATGCCAGCGGCATAGTGCGCATCCACCGCCGCCTTGATCCGGACCCAGCCATCACGATCCTCGGGATCCGGCATCGGGTGCTTGGCATTGATCGGCACACCGTCGGCGTCGACCAGACGGTCCAGCGCGGCCCGCGCTTCCGCGCTGATTGATTGCGGAGCGGGCAACACGCGGGCGGGCAATCGCACGCCGAAGCTTTGTTCATCCAAGAGCGCGAACCTCGATTGGTAGTTTTCTGTGTCTTACAGTGGATTCGGGCTCCTCGCCCGCTCTCCTCAATCGTCGTCCTGCCATCTGCGCAGATCGGTCTGGTCATGATAGGGCATGCGATCCGGCGTGGTGATGAACTCCATGGTCGTGCCCCAGGGCATGCGGCAATAGCAGACCTTGTTGCCCGGACCTTTCTCAGTCGCATAAGGGATGGCGCGCGGCGCCGTCAGCGGGGTGCCGCCCGCCTTCTCGAACCGCGCGACCGATGCATCAATATCATCGGTGTAGAGCGCGAAATGGGTGATGCCGAAGTCGCTCGCACGGATCGGCTGGGCCTGCTCGGGTCCGTGCATCTCGAAGAGCTCGATATCCGGTCCGGTGCCGATCTTGACCATTGCCTGTGCGCGCACGGCCGTCCCTGGAAACGCACCCACGGCGCGTTCGAACTCGGGCCCCTGTCGCGGCGGATCCTGGGGACCGAACGACTGGTAGATCAACTGGGCGCCAAAGGCCTCCGCCAGGAAGGCTTTGGCGGCTTCGATGTCGGGCACGGTGATGCCGATATGATTGACGCCGCGAATGACGGGTGAGGTCATGACAGTCTCCTTCGTTGCTGATTCGATTGCACGCGGGAAATGGTCCTGGCGGAGGTTCATCCGGCCCTGAGGAAGTCGATCAGCGCGGCTGCGACTTCCTCCGGCCGCTCGTCCGCCACATAATGGCTGCACCGCGCGATCGCGCCGCCGGTTACCTTGGTGGCGAACTCCTTGAGCATCGGCACCATCCGCGCACCGAAGCGCTTGTCTCCGCCGAGGCCGAGCACCGGCATCTCGAGCGGCTGCTTCTTGTACTCGAGTGCGGCGGCATGGTCGGCGTCGAGCGTGCGATACCATTCCATGCCACCACGGGTGCGGCCGGGAAGCGCCATCGCTCTCGCATAGATCTCGATGTCCGCCGGATCGAAGCGGCTGTAGTCGTAGAAGCGCTCGGCCATGAAGGTCGCAATATAGTCCTGTTCCCGGCCGTGGAGCAGGCGTTCCGGCAGGTCGCGGTCGGCATGGAAGCCAAAATGCCAGAGGCCTGCGATGGTCGCCTTCCACTGGGTCCAGCCGGGAAGCGGCACATCGAGGACCGCCAGGTGGGTGACAGCCTCTCGGTGCAGGCCGGCCTGCGCCAATGCGACCATGCCGCCGATATCGTGTCCGCACACGGCGTAGCGTGCGTGCCCGAGGGCAGCCATTACCCCGTGCGCATCCTGCGCCATCGTCGCCTTGTCATAGCCGCCCTGCGGGCAATCGGAAAATCCCGCGCCGCGCAGATCGATGGCCACCACGCTGAAATGCTCGGCGACCAGCGGCATCACATGGTGCCATTCCCACCAGGTCTCCGGCCAGCCGTGAAGCAGCAGGATCGGCGGGCCAGAGCCGCCGGTGACGGCGTTGATCTTGATGCCGTTCGCCGGCACCAGTTGTTGGGCAAAGCCCGGCAGTGCAGCGATCACGATTGCTCTCCCATAGGATAGGATGTTCAAAAGGGGGGGCGCTGGCCCCGCACTCAGGCGCGATCGAAATCGGTGGCGATCGTGATGTCGCGCCAGGCGTCGATGTCGCGGCGAAAGGCTGCAAGCTTCCGATCGGCGATCAGGTGCGCCGCAGGGCCGAGCGGGAGGTGGAGCGGGGCCTCCTCGGCGTCGACCGCCTGCAGGATCACCGCGACCGCCTTGTCCGGATCGCCCGCCTGGTTGCCGTTGCCCGTGTCGCGATACTGCTTGCGCGAGCTCGCGGCATATTCGGGCATTGCGTTGGCCGCCATGGCGATCGACCTGCCTAGGAAATCGGTGCGGAACGGCCCCGGTTCGACGATCAGCACGCGGATGCCGAGCGGCTTCAACTCGCCGGCGAGCGCCTCGGAAAGTCCCTCCACCGCGAATTTGGCGGCATGGTAATATCCCCCGCCGCCCCGACCTTCGATGCCGGCGCCGGACGACATATTGACGATCATTCCTCCCGCGCGTCGCAGGACCGGCAACGCGGCTCTGGTGGTTTCGATCAGCCCGAAAACATTGACCTCGAACATCGGCCGATATTCGTCGGGCGTGGCTTCCTCGATCGCGCCGAACAGCGCGTAGCCGGCATTGTTCACGAGTACGTCGAACCCGCCAAAACTGTCGATGGCTTGCGCGACGACTGCCTTGGCTGCCGCCGGATCGGTCACGTCCAGCGGCAGGGTGAGCATCCGACCATCGAACGGCTCCGCCATATGCGCGATCGTCTCGACGTTGCGGGCCGTAGCGACGACCCGGTCGCCGCGCCGTGCCGCGGCAAGGGCGAGCCGCTGGCCGAAGCCGCTCGAGCAGCCGGTGATGAGCCAGGTTTTCATGACATCCGCTCCACTGATTTTCAGACGATGACGGCACGCCGCTCAGAGCGGCTGCAGGACGCTACGCTGGGGTTGGACGGCGGTGACGATGGCGATGTCCGCCATGACCCGAGCCGTCTCTGGCGCTTGGAGCGCCGCTTCCAAGGCCGCCACATCGCCGAAGTTGACGACGCCCACGGCAATCAGCCCGGCGCCGTCCTCTTGCGGGAAGAACCCGGCGGCGCTGGTGAGACCGTAAGGGGACCAACATTCTCGCACGAGCGGGAAGTGCACGTTGATCCAATGATCGCGGTCGAACGGCGTTTGCGCATCGCCCGCATAGGTCACCAGCATCGAGATCATCCTCGAAGTCCTTTTTAGCGAACGTCCGAATCTGCTGCGGCAGTCTGCTACCGTGCCAGTTCGATCAGTTCTTTTTCCGACAATGAGGCCGATTTAGTCGCTTGAACTTGTTCTTGAACGGCCAGCTTTGCACGCTTGCCGTTCAGATTTGTACGAGATTTCGAACGGCTTTCCGCCGCGGCACGAGGATCCGATGTCTGCGCATGTCCGCGGGCGCGCCTTCTTCGCACCGACGCGTGCCGCCATCGGCGCCGCTGGAGGCCCAGACACGGTTGTCATCCGGCGCCAGCCGTGCGTTTTGGCAGAGGCTGCCGATTGAAACGCGATGGGCGAGCAACACATACTGAGCGCCTGCGATGGAAGCTCGTCAGACAATTCGGTTAAGCGGCTCGTCCTTTTGACCTACGGGTGTGATGAATATTGCCGAACGGGAAGGCAGCGCCGAGGCCACTGTTTAAAGCTAACCCGTCGGATCACCCCATATTTGGCAACCCCGGAAGCAGCTTGTCTAAGGTGATCGGAAACTCCCGGACACGGACCCCTGTCGCGTTGTAGACTGCGTTCGCGACCGCCGCTGCGGCGCCGGATATACCAAGCTCGCCGATGCCCTTCGCGTGGATAGGATTGGCATGAATGTCGCGTTCCTGGAGGAAATGCACTTCCAGCTGAGGCACGTCCGCATTCACCGGAACATGATATTCTGCCAGATCGCGATTGACGAGCCTACCGTTACGGGTGTCGTGATACAGCTCCTCGGTCAGTGCCGTCCCGATGCCGAACGTCATGCCGCCAAGGCATTGCGACCGAGCGGTCTTGGCGTTGAGCACCCGTCCGGCAGCGAACACGCCGAGCATGCGACGAACTCTGATCTCGCCGGTGACGACGTTAACAGCCACTTCGGCGAAGTGCGCGCCGAAGGACGCCTGCGTCGTCTCGCTCTCCTGCTTTCCGGGCTTGATATGTCCGGTCGCCTCCAAGCCCTCGCCGACGAGTTCGCCGATTGGCACGGACCTGTTCGCGCCTATCGCCATGCCGTCCTTCAGCGTGAGGGTGTCAGCGCCGACCTCCATAGCCTTCGCGAGCTTGTCCCTGAGTCTCTCGCAGGCAAGATACACGGCGGAGCCGGACGAACCTGCGCCCCATGACCCCCCCGAGCCGGCGGCCGGGGGCGCATTCGTGTCGCCAAGCTGCAGTTCGATGCGATCGACCGGAATGCCGAGGATTTCCGAAGCGATCTGCGCGAGGATTGTATAGCTGCCCGTGCCGATATCGGTCATCGCCGACGACACCGTTGCCGATCCATCCGGATGGATTTCAACCTTGGCCGAAGATTCCATCAACATGTTTCCGCGCACCGCCGCGGCCATGCCCATCCCGATAAGCCATTCGCCCTCGCGCTGTGTGGCGGGCTCGCACCGCCTCTCCCATCCGAAGCGATGCGCGCCTTCGTCAAGCGCGGCGGTGAGGCTCCGAGAAGAGAAGGGGACGCCCTTTTCCGGATCGACCGATGTGTCGTTGACCTTGCGAAGCGCGACAGGATCGATGCTGAGTTTCTCAGCCAGCTCATCCATGGCGCATTCTAGGCCGACCATACCGACCGCTTCGCCCGGAGCACGCATCGAGCCGGAAAGGACATAGTTCACAGGGATCTGCAGATGGCTGATGAGACGGTTCTCGCCTGCGTAGATCATGTGGGTCCCGATGCCGACGGGCTCGAAATAGTCTTCGCCCGGCTGGTTCGAGACATAGCTCTCCTGACCAATCGCGGTGAGTCGACCGTTGGCATTCGCAGCAAGCCTAAGCCGCTGTTCCGTGTCGGAGCGACGAACGGTCGCCTCGAAGACCTGCTGGCGTGCCATCACGGCCTTCACCGGACGGCCGATCTGCTTCGCCGCAATCGCGGCCGCCACACTTTCCGGTGCAATGCCGAGCTTCGATCCGAAGCCGCCGCCGATATAGCGGGAGACGATCCGGACCTTTTTCACCGACAGGCCGAGGGACTTTGCAAGCTGCGATGCGTCCGAGGTCGGCATCTGGTAGGCACCGTAGAGGGTTAGCGACCCGTCTTCTTCCCAAACGGCGGTCGAGGCGTGCGGCTCCATCGCCGCGGAGTTCTGGCTCGGCGTCATGTAGGTCACGTCGATCGAGACCGGTGCTTCCGCCATCGCCTTGTCTACGTCACCCTGGGCGAAATGGCCGGGCGTGACGGCGTCTGGCGGCGTATAGGCGGCTTCCCGATTGGCTTTAGGGTCAAATACGCCCTGATCGGTCTCGTAGGTGACCGGTAATTGTAGCGCTGCGTCGCGAGCCGCCTCGTAGCTCTCGGCCACGACGATTGCGATAATCTCGCCGGAGAATGCGATCTCCTGCACCCCCTGGGTCGGCGCCTTCGTCTCGCCACCTTGGCCGGCAACGCGGATGAAGCGCTTGAAGTCGCAGACCACGTCGATGACGCCGGGAAGAGACCGCACCGCGTCCGCGTCGATCGAGACGACCTTGCCAGCACCGATGCGTGCGCTGACCAGAAAGCCGTAGGCGAGGTCGTCGAACGCATATTCCGCGGCGTAGGTCGCCGAGCCCGAAACCTTCTTCGGGCCGTCGATGCGATCGAACGGACGGCTGATTGCGCCCTGCGCTCCGGTATCGAGGAGGCTGTCCGAGTGCGGCTTGTCCATCGTCAGGCTGTTGGTGGTGCCAAGACCGAGCATGCTCATTCTCCCGTCAGATCGCGCAGGACAGCCATCAAGGTGCGACGTGCCAAGGGAATCTTGAAATCGTTGGAGCCGTGCCCTTTGGCGTCGGCGACAAGCGCGTCTGCGGCCGCGGAAAAAACTTCCCTGCTGGGGGCTTGTCCGACCAACGCTGCCTCGACGGCGGGATCGCGCCATGGCATCGGCCCCAAGCCTCCAAAAGCAAGGGATGCGTTCGCAATCCTCCCGTCCTCCATCCCGATGATGCCTGCGACGGAGACCAGGGCGAATGCGTAGGAAGCGCGGTCACGTACTTTCCGATAGACCTGCCTGCCGACTGGTGGCTTTGGCAAGGCGATGTGCGTGATAAGTTCTCCGCGCTCCAGTACTGTCTCAATGTGCGGGGTCTCTCCGGGCAGGCGGTAGAAATCGTGGATTGGAATCCGGCGCCGATCGCCGTCCGCTTTCAGCGTGACGATGATCGCGTCCAAGGCGCGCATCGCTACGGCCATGTCGCTCGGATGCGTCGCGATACAATGGTCGCTCGTGCCTAAGACTGCGAGGATGCGGTTGATCCCGCTGATCGCATCACATCCGCTCCCCGGCGAGCGCTTGTTGCAGCGAGAGGCGAGATCGTAGAAATAGTAACAGCGGGTCCGCTGCAACAGGTTGCCGCCAGTCGAGGCCTTGTTGCGCAGCTGGCCCGACGCGCCGGCCAACAAGGCGCGGCTTAAGACTTCATAGCTTGCGATCACGCGCGGGTCAGCGGCGAGGTCGCTGTTCGGCACGAGTGCACCGATGAGGAGCCCACCGCCTTCCGCGTCCTCGATGGTTGCGAGATCGAGCCTGCTGATGTCGACCAGCTTCTCCGGCGTTTCGACTTGCAGCTTCATCAGGTCGAGAAGATTGGTCCCGCCGGCGATGTAGCGGGCCCCCTCTATACCCATGTCGCGAACGGCCGCTCAGGCGTATCCGCCCTCTCATATGTGAAGGTCTTCACGCCAAAACCTCCTTGGCCATCGCAGCATCCTTCTCGTCGGCGGTCCGCCCGTCGCGTTCAGCCCGAGCGACCTCGCGGATCGCATCGACGATGTTGGGGTAGGCGGCGCAGCGGCAGAGGTTGCCGCTCATGCGCTCGGAGATCTCACCGTCGTCAAGCGAAGGATCGCTGAGATCCTCGGATACATGACTCGGCCAGCCCTTTGAAACCTCGTCGAGCATGCCGACGGCGGAGCAGATCTGGCCGGGCGTGCAGTAGCCGCATTGGTATCCGTCGTGCCGGACGAAGGCTTGCTGCAACGGATGAAGGTCGCCGATCCGGCCTAGACCTTCGATGGTCGTGATCTCGTCATCCTGATGCATCACGGCCAGGGTGAGACAGCTATTTACCCGGCGGCCATCTATCAGCACGGTGCACGCGCCACATTGGCCGTGGTCGCAACCCTTCTTGGCGCCGGTCAGCCCGAGATGCTCCCGGCATAGGTCCAAGACGGAGGTACGGATGTCGACATCGGCCTCGTAAGTCCGACCATTGATGGTGAAGTGCATGGCGCGTCCCTCGCTTCGTTTGACGAGAACGCCGTACGCTGCCTCATTGTTCAAGCGCTCACGGCGGACGTGGAATTATTTTGGACGTTAAGCTCGCTTTTCGGAGCGCCGCGTGGGAGAGCTGAGCGTTGTGAACCGGATGAACGCGACAGCTCCCCAACGAAACGACCTGCGTCGTCCGCTTGTTGACACCTTCGGTCGCCGCATCACCTACCTACGCCTGTCAGTCACCGACCGGTGCGATCTGCGATGTCGATACTGCATGAGCGAGGTGATGACGTTCATGCCCCGCAGCGAGCTACTAACGATTGAAGAGCTGGCACTGATCGCCGATGCATTTATCGCTCGTGGCGTTACGCGAATCCGCCTGACCGGCGGCGAGCCACTCGTTCGGCGAGGAATCGATGACCTCGCTCGGCACATCGGGCGCCGGTTGAGGGGAGGGGGGCTCGACGAACTCACCTTGACGACAAACGCTACCCGTCTCGCTGAGCATGCGCGCGTCTTGGTGGAAGCGGGGGTTCGTCGGGTTAATGTCAGTCTCGACAGCCTGGATGAGGATCGCTTCCGTCTGATCAGCCGCACAGGCGAACTCGCTAAGGTCCTTGCTGGGATAGAGGCCGGAAGGGCAGCGGGTCTGGCCATCAAGATCAACATGGTCGCCCTCAAGGGCCTCAACGAGGACGAGATCGAGCCGATGATCCGCTGGTGCGGTGACCGAGGCTTCGACCTGACGCTGATCGAGACGATGCCGCTCGGCGTCATAGACGAGGACCGGACGGACCGGTATCTCCCGCTCGATGGCGTGCGCGATCGCCTTGCGGAGCGGTTTACGCTAGAGGCGATTGCGGATCGAACGGGTGGCCCGGCGCGCTACCTACAGGTTCGCGAAACCGGAACCCGTCTCGGGCTCATCACTCCGCTTACGAACAACTTTTGCGACGGCTGTAATCGGGTCCGCCTCACGGCATCAGGAAGACTTTACATGTGTCTGGGTCATGATGAGCGCGTCGACCTGAAGACTGTCCTGCGGAGTGGTGGTAGAGGTGCGGTTGATGAAGCGCTGGACAGCGTGTTGATGGCGAAGCCCGAACGTCACTCGTTCCGCATAGCAGGCCACGGGGCGGCTCCGGCCGTGGGACGGCACATGAGCGTCACTGGCGGCTGATATATATGCTCTGGCCGGGCAATGGAGTCAGTGCTCCAGGGAAACGGTTACAACATTCGAATCCACTCGCGAAAGTATGAGCCGCGTATTTTCCGTAAGGAGGTCAGTGTTCCTCAAATGGAAGCATTTGGAAGCGTCGACCTGATGTTTTCGATTAATACTGAGTACGCCGGCGATATGGCTTAGCGAAGGTAACGGTGAACCCTTCTAGCAAGCCGCCAGGACCGAGCGCGAGGGCAATGTGCATGCTTCACCAGCGCCTCGACTTTGCCCTTGTCGTTGCCCTTGCCGGCCGGCCGAACGCGAGTTTCGAAAGGCTACGGTCTGACAGCTTGGAGGCGGTCGAGACAAGCGCTCGCCCCTCGTTCGCCTGCGCGATCTGAAGCCGCGTGAACAACCATCTCGTGGAGCCGCCGCCGATGTCCAATCCTTTAGGATCTCGGCGAGCTCCTGCCGAGCTGGCTTCGCTCGCTTGAGTGCTTGAGTTGCGGGGGGCCTGTCGGTTTGGCTGGACTATCTACCCGGTGATGCTCCCAATCGCACTCGGATCGTCTCGCAGCCTGAGGTAGAGCTTGCCGCCCGCGGGGCGCGGGACGGCAATGGTCGTTTCCGGATAGCCATCGGGAACTGTGACGGGCTGCTCGAATCCGGGCGTCGAGGACAGAGCGCTGATCAGGAACAGGCTGTCTCCCGACAAGGTGCAGTTTGCCGTCGTGTCGGTCGGGCAGCTCAGTTGCTGAAGCCGAGGCAGGCGTACAAGCGTGCCAAGAGACAGCCAGTCACCCGCCACGCCATCACGCACGATGCGGCCTCGCAGTGGCCCGAATGCCGAGGAACCCAACGCCGTGGCCGGCGTCAGGCTCGCCACCGCGACCTGTTGGTCGGCCAGCCTTAAGCCGTTGGCGCCTGAGAGGATGGCGGTGCTGCCGCTGGACTCGGCGGCGACCTCGATTGTTTCTCTGCCCGTGAACCGCTTCCCCTTTTCGGTGCACAGCGAGAACGTGAGGTCAGCGTCACTCGGAATGTCGGTGTCTCCGGCGAGCGAGATAGCAACGGGGCTGGTTGCGGCCGATCTTCTGATGGCCCGCGCGATAACCGTTGCCCCCACGCCTTTCGGCTGAGCAGGCGCGGCGAGAGTCAGGTTTTCGGGCGCTACTCCAGATGGCCCTGTGATCGTGATCGCAGTAGGTTCGCTCCGTGCCACCTTGTCTGGCAAGGTAAGGCTGATGGTGTTGGGGCCAGCGCTCTTCCACGCAACTGGTTGAATAGGATCGCTGCCAACCTGCACGGATATCCCGGACACACAGGCCGCAGCCCCGCCTGTCAGCGAGATGGACGCTCCGGGTGCTGGCACGTCCGCGCCGAGCCTCCAATGGCCGGGCTGCGCGGGCACCATCTGGACCTTGGGACCGTCGAAGGGCTGGAAACCCCAGACGCCGTGCAGGGTGGCCTCCACGGGCGCCGTCAGACTTACCGGCAGCCCGCCGTTGTTCTGAATGACGAGGCCGCCGCGCTCAGCGTCGGGTGTCGCGGGCAAGTCGATCGTGCGGCCGTCCGGGAGACGGACGCGCAGCACGAGGTCGTGGGCATATTGGGTGGCATAGATCAGTGGCGCGCCGCCGATCGGCAGGAGAAGCTCCGTGGCGTTCGCGCAGAGCGAAGACGTTGCCTCGACAACCTGGAGCGGTGGCACATGAATGGGTGCGACGACCGGCAAGGCCGTCACCAGCACTGACTTCGGATTGTGGAACGAGGGCGGTGTGTTGAGCGCCAGCGACATGCGATCGTCGCGCAGCATCGCGAGCGCCGGGATATATTGGTACTTTGCGGTGCGGATCGAGCCAAAGATGCCGATGACGTCCCGGATAGCGGCGATGTAGGGGCTGTAATAGCCGAGCCCGCCCTGCGGTGTCGCGCTGAGCTGGAGCGCGAGATCGGCACCTGGGCCAGCGACCGCATCGGTGATGGCGTTGCTGTGCCCGTCGTCGAGCACGAGTGCTTCCTGGTTCTGGAGTAGGCAGGGCGCCTGCAGGTCGGGCAGCTTGGTCAGGCAGTCGGCGTTGATCTTAACCTGCAGACTGCGCGCGAGCAGCGGCGTGATCCGGTCGAGCCGACCTGGATCGCCGGGAACGGTCTTGCGGATCGCCGCGAGGTAGGTGTCGAGCCGGCTCCGGTCGAGCGATGCCTGGGCCAACTCCTGGGCCGCGCGCACGAAGGCGCCCGGGCGGCCCTGTACGGCATTGCGCAGCGTCGAGAAATCCCCGCCGGTGGCGGGCGCGAGGAACAACGCGATTTGCTCCGCGCCGTCCGGCACGGTGAGCGACAGGCCCTTGCGACCCTTCTTGGTCCAAAGCTCTGACTCGAAGAACCATTTGTCAGGCGGCGGATTGGTCGCGCCTCGCAGGAATGCCGCGATCAAAAGATAATGGGCGGATTGATCGTCGGGCAAATCGGCGGTGATCGAGATTTGGTCCCCCGTCGCCAGTTGCGGAACCTGCGCGATCGGTAGTGTGGCGCCCTGATGCGTCACGTTTACGCGCAATGCGGGGCCGGCGAGGTCGAACTGTGCTGTCTCCGCCTGGGCGGAGCCGGCCATCGCCATCAGAGCGAGAAGGGCAAGAAGCGAACGCATAGTCAGTGTCGGTCGTCCTTTGGCGCTAGGAGATCCATCGGCCGCCGATTGCCTCACCGCGCCAAGACGCAGGATGAACACCAGGATCTCGCACATCTCCCGATCCTTTGCGTCACAGGTATGCGCTCGAGCGTGTCATTCAAACCACCGCAAGCAACTCCGCTGCAGGCGGTTTCGGGATGGGGGCAATCTGCTATGCGTTCAGCCGCCGGTTCAATCCTCGTGCGCGGAGGATGCGACGTCGAAGACCTCTGGCCTCATAATCCGCAGGTGCTGGATCAGAATCAGGGTCTTCGCGTCGCTGATCCGCCCTTCGAGCACGTGCGCCCAGACTGTCGCGAGTGGTAGTTCGTGCACGCTGATGCATTCATTTTCGTCCGCTGCGCCGCCGCCACCAGCGATCCGGTCCTCCCGACTATATTCGGCGAGGTATAGATGGATGCGTTCAGTGGAGATAGTTGGCATCGACCAGATGTACCCAACGGACTGCGTTGCGTGGAGGTGTAGTCCTGCCTCCTCAAGCGCTTCTTTGCGAACCGTATAGTCGGCACCTTCCGGCTCCAGACGGCCAGCGACGACTTCCAGCAACGGAGGTTCGCCCGCCATCACCACCGGAATGCGCGGCTGGCTGATCAGGATGGCTGTCCGCCGTTCGGGATCAAACGGTAGGAGGGCAACGGCGCAGCCATGATCCTCGACATGTCGCTCCTCGACGGCGCCATTAGGCATTCTCACGCAAAGGCGCGTAAGGCTTAGCCAGCCGTCGTAGATGCGCTGCTGATCGAGAATGGTGGTGTCCATGCGCTTGCCATGCCGCGCAGCGATGGTGAATGCCAACCGATTGTTGACGAACGCTGGATAAGTGCCAGCATGGTATCGGGCTATGTGACCGCCCGATCGAGGGAGAGTTCGTGACCATTCTTGTCACCGGCGCAGCCGGATTCATCGGATCGCATGTCTCGCGACGCCTAGTGGCGCGCGGCGAGCAAGTGATCGGCATCGACAATCTCAACGACTATAATCCCATCGCGCTGAAGCGGGACCGCCTGGCGGCCATTGGCGCACAACCGGGCGCAGCGGATCTGTTTCGTTTCGCCGAGCTGGATTTTGCCGATCACGAGGCGCTTGATCGGGCGATCTTAGGGGAGGCGGTCGAGGCGATCGTCCATCTCGGCGCGCAAGCCGGCGTGCGCTACTCGCTCGAAAATCCGCGTGCCTATGCTGCGTCCAACCTCACTGGGCATCTGAACATGCTAGAGGTCGCGCGGCATTGCGGCGTTCGCCACATGGTCTATGCCTCTTCGTCGTCAGTTTACGGCACCAGCCCGGACCTGCCCTTCTCGGTCGAGCAGCGTGTCGATTTCCCGATCTCTCTCTACGCCGCCACAAAGAAGGCGGATGAGCTCATGAGCGAATCTTACTCGCACCTCTATCGTATCCCACAGACCGGCCTGCGCTTTTTCACCGTATACGGACCGTGGGGGCGGCCCGACATGGCGGTGTGGGGCTTTACCGATAAGATCCTGCGGGGCGAGGCGATCACCGTATTCAACGGCGGCAACATGCGTCGCGACTTCACCTATATCGACGACATTGTGACGGGTATCCTCGCGGCGCTCGATCATCCGCCGGCCGATGACGGCGCCGTGAAGGCGGGCGGCAGCGTCAGTCCGCACACGCTTTACAATATCGGCAACAATCGGGCCGAGCCGCTGGAGAAGCTGATCGCGCTTATCGAAGAGTGTTGCGGCCGGAAGGCGATTCGCATCGAGAAGCCGATGCAGCCGGGCGATGTACCCGCCACCTATGCTGAGCTCTCCGCGATCCAGCGCGACCTTGGCTTCCAGCCGAGCACGCCGATCGACGTCGGCATTCCCGCGTGGGTCGAATGGTATCGAGCCTATAGCGGCCTGTGAGCAGGCATCACGTACTAGGCTTGGCGTGAACGCCTGACGTCCAAGGCCATACCTATCAATGACTATGACCTGATGTGCCCGCCCGACCGTTCGAGCGGGCAGATCAGGCTCAAATTCGGGTTCGCTTGCAACGCCACGCTGCTCAAAGTCGCATTGCTGCGATCTGCCAATGGAAGGTAGCTCGGCGGCGGATCCAGCAAGATGTTGCGTCTTTGCCCCACCACGTGATTGCCCTTGACCTCCGGTCGCTTTCGGTCTGCCGGTGACGCGGCGGGGGTGGCGATTGCGTTAATTGCGCCGGCGGCGTCCACATCAAGCTGTTAGATGGGATGAAGACACCCTGCCTAACTACAGATTGAGGCGCCGCCGCATGACGCGATCTAGGCGGGTGTCGAATGCCGTGGCGTCCGCTGCGGGGGCGCCAATCGATGTTCTGAGACCAGCTGGACCTCGTGCGACAGGTCTAATCGGCCGACGTGCCATAAGGGCCTTGATCCACCCCGACAACGGACGCTCGACCGTTTGATAGCAAATGTACCCGGCTAGATTGCATGCGACGAGGGCAAGCAAAACAAACGCGATCGGGCTTTGCAGAGTTATCGGCAGGTGGTCCCAGGCCGCTGCGATCACCATCAGGAGCAGAGGATGCACCAGATACGTGCTGTATGAGGCGTCTCCTGCTTTCTCAGCTATACGGCCAAGCCTCGGATAGACGTGCCCCCCCGCACTGGTGCATAAAATGACCGATAAGGCACCGGCGAATGCGTACAGTGCTTGCCAAGCGATCGGCATGGGGAAGCTGCCGCCGCCGAGCAGGAAAGCCAGGATGAGTGCAGCGAAGATCGCTATCGTACACGCCAAGGGATGGCGTATCCGATGCCAGCGGCGGGCGCGCTGTTCGGCCACGCCGATCAGCATTCCGATCACGAAGAACAAGGTGACGGGATCGGACCAGAATTGGAGCGCGGTCGCCGGATCGCGATAAGGAAAAAGCTGCCAGATCGATGTTCGGGCCAGCACCACGAGCGGAAAAACGGAGATGAGTATCGCCAGCCCAGTCCGACGGGGGAACAGCAAGCAGATCGTGAACAGGGTATAGAACATCATCTCGTAGTTTAGCGTCCAGCCCTGACCGACAATCGGCCGCATCGCGCGCTCGGCATCCGACAGGTAGGGAATGAACAGCATGGTCTTCATGATCATGCCAGGCGTCACCGTTTCGTGGCGCAGCAACGCCGCGAATGCGAAAGGCAGGATGGCCAGCCAGTAGAGCGGGACGATCCTGGCTATTCGATTGAGCGCGAACTTGCGTGCGTTTGCCGGTGAGCCGAAGCTGTTTCCGGCGCTCCGGATCATGATGAGTCCGCTAATCGTGAAGAAGCTGGCCACGCCGGTCCAGCCGATCGCCCAGGCAAGCCGGTAGATTTCCGGCCCAAGGATATGCCGGCGAATGGGATATTCGAGCGCGTGGGTAGCCACCACTACGGATGCCGACAGCGCGCGTAGTGCCTGGAGGTGGACGATCTTGCGAACTTGGCTCATGGCGCGAATTTAGCGAAGATATGGGCGTGAATAAGCTCAAATTTTCTCATGAGTCTCGAAGTGACACGTAATACGCAAAATGCGTAGTTAGATGGATCTATCGTTTTAGTCTGATATTACAATACGATTGATTGTCATTTAACGGGTTGGTGTGGTGATATGGATGGCGCTGATCGGGGTGGGCCGCTTTTGTCGTTGCAGGTCATTCGTGGTCTCACAGCCTTGAGTATCGCGGCAATTCACGTCTCGATCATCATGGCGAAGCCCGAATATGGTGCCATGCAGGCGTTCGGCTGGGCTACGAGCCGTTGCTGGATGGGCGTGAACCTGTTCTTCGTGCTAAGTGGATTCATCATATTTTTCGCGCACGGCAAGGATGTCGGCTGCCCCGAGCGTTTGCCGACTTACGCCTGGCGCCGGGCATGCCGTGTCTATCCCGTCTACTGGATTTTCCTCGGCGCTTTCGTCCTCGCCGCGCTGGCGGGATTCGGGCACCGTTCCTTCCGAATGACCGTCGGCGACCTAGGGTCGGCCTTCACCCTAGTACACTGGATCGACGACCCGACACTGCCTCTTAAGGTCGCCTGGACACTGGTGTTCGAAGTTTCCTTCTATGCGATGTTCGCCTTGCTCATCGTCAACCGGAGGGTGGGGCAGTTGGCCTTCGGTCTGTGGCTGGCCTCGATCATGATCGCCTCGTTCGGCTTCGGCAGCCTGTCGATGGGCTGGACGAGCATGTGGAACATCAATTTTTTCTATGGCGCCATCGCCTTCCAGGCGTTCCGCAGGCTCGATGATCGGTGGGGTGTGCCGTTACTTGTGGCGGGACTCGGCCTGCTTGTCACGCTCGGACTTCTGCATGAAGGCTATTCCAGCATCGAGACGCAGCAGGGGGATCCGCTATGGCTGATGTTGATCGGCGTGCCCTTCGCGATGCTGTTGCTCGGTTCTGCGCTTGCCGAGCGTCGCTATCGCTTCCGACCGCCAGCCATTTTCGTCTTGCTGGGTGAAGCCTCGTTTGCGACCTATCTCGTCCATTCGGCGGTGATCTCGGCGCTGTGCGGAATGCTGCATCACCATGCGCCCGGTTTTCCGGCACCGCGCCTGGCGTTCGGACTGATATTCGTGATGGCAATCCTGATCGGGCTGGCTGCGCACCTTGTCGTGGAGCGTCCAGTCCTCAGGCTGGTGAAGCGGATCGACACGCACCGGCGCCGCGTTTCGCGCCCGCCGGAGGTGGCGCTGGCCGCAGCGCCAGCCAGCTGATTATCGGTACGTCACGCGCCAATGATCGACGACCACGCGTGTGTGCCCGCCACCCGGCGCCGGCTCGATGCCAAAGGCCATGCCATTGAACCATTCGGACCCCGCCAGGATGCGCTTTTGCATGAGCCACGAAAGGAGCGGCGCGATTTCGATCGTACCTGCCTGCACATCCTCGCCATTGGCGGGGATGATCATGTAGAAAGTGCCCTGCCGGTGGACGGTCCAGACGCGGCCCGATCGGTCACGATAGCTGCCGATGAGGCTGCCCGCGCCGGCGTAGGCGGCGGTGGTCCGCGGCGTGTGCAGGAAGAAGCCGATCTCAAAAAGCTTCGCCTTTTCGTCCCCGGCCCTTGCGGTCAGGTAGAATTCGGCGAGTAGGTTGAAGCACGGACTGCCTGCATAGCGGAAGGCGAAGGCCTCATCGAGATGATGGATATCGCGTACCCGCCGCGGGGTGACGGGCATCGGCGGGCGTCCGCCATCGTAATTTCCGAAGGACAGGGCATTGTATCCCCAGACGCCCGATCGTGCCGGTGCGCGCCGCGGCCATATCGAATCGATGATCGTCCCGTCAGGGAAGCTGTCGGGACGGACGATGATCGTGTCTCGATAGTCGATGCCGTGGACGAGGCCCGGCTCGAGGAAGGTCGACCAGGGGCTCGCAAACGCCTGGTAGCTGCCGCGATAAAAGGGTTCGCGGTCCTGCAGCATGATCGTGCTGGGCGGTGAGGAGGTCGCCAGTGCTGCCAACGCGAGGATCGCGCGTGGCGCTCGCCTCATGCTGCGCGCAGTGTGTCAGCGAGCAGGGCTGCTGCCTCGTTCCACGCGAAATCGGTCCGCACCCTATTTGCCTCGCGCTTTCCGCGACGGCGCAGAGCGGCAGGTGTGGCCTGGATCAGATAGGCAGCGGCGTCCTCGGCCGGCGTTGCGGTTCCAACGATCGCGCCGTGATAGTTCTCAATCATGCTGCGCACGCCGGCGAGATCCATGGCAACCGGTATCACGCCGCTGGCCAAGGCCTCGAGTACGATCAACGGGTAGGAGTCGACTCGCGAAAGATGGACCAGCACATCGGCTTCGCGCATGCGGTCGATCAACTCGGCGGGCGGGGTCCAGCCGATCAGCTCGACCTCGCGCTGCAGTTCTCGATCAATGATCGCTGCCTGCAGACGTCCGTGCGTCATGGCATCCGCACTGCCAATGATGCGGGCGGAGAACGGGACGCCCGCGTCGCGCAGGTGCGCGCAGACATCGATAACGAGGAAGCTCCCCTTCGCCTCTGAAAGGCGGCTGGCATGGAGGATCCGCAACGGTCCGGTGCGCCGCCCGGATTTGGGCGACGGCACCAGGGTTTCGGCCGGAAGAAATGTCCTGATCGTCGAGCGCGGGACGTTGTACGGGAGTGCGATTTCATCCTGCTGCGTGTCCGCCAGCAGCGCGATGCGATGGGCCGCGCGGAGCAGCAGGCGACTGAGGCGGCGCAATGCGGATATGCGTTCCGATCGCCAGTCCTTACCCAGGTGCGGCGTGACGATCACCTTGAACCCGAGGGCTCGCGCGGCAAGTAAATAGCCGAGATCGGGCAGGTTCACATATTGCAGCCAAACGGTCGCAGGACCTCTTGCGCGATGGCACACGAGGCTTGCCAAGCCGCGCAACACCAGTGGGAGCCGGCGGAGACTGAGGTAGGCAGTGCCGGTTGCCAGGCGCGTGATGCTGATGTGCGGATCGTGTCGTTTCAGCGCTGCGCTGGCGCGGTCGCAAAATGTCTCGACGCCTCCCATGTGGGCAGGCGATCCGCCCAGGATGAGCAGCCGCATCACGGCCTGCCCTGCCGCAGACGCTGGAGCAGCGTGCAAGCGACAAACAGGACATTGCCGATCAGGTAGCGCTTCGCCAGCCTGCGAGGCTCCAGCGCGAGCCGAAACACCCATTCCAGCCGAAGCCTGCGGATCAAAGCCGGTGCACGCGAGACTTTCCCCGAGGCGAAGTCGAGGAAAGCGCCGACGCAGAGCAGCGGCATGTGCAATTCGTTGCGCGCCCAGGCTGCCCAGATCTCTTGTCGGGGATGTCCCATCGCGACCAGCACCAGCCGCGCATCCGAAGCCGCGATGCGCCGGATGATCGCCTCTTCTTCCTGAAGCGCGAAGAAACCGTGCTGGGTGCCGGCGATCGCGACGTTCGGATAGTCCATCCGGATGCGCTCGGCAGCGCTGTCGGCGACGCTCGGTGCGCCGCCGAGCAGGAAGATCGCGGTGCCGGCCGGAAGTCTCCGCAACAAGGCGGGCGTGAGGTCCGTCCCGTTCAGGTTCTCGGGAAAGCGGCTCCCGTAAAGCAGGCGGCTCGCCAGATCGACTCCGACGCCGTCATTGAACAGCGTCATGAAACGGAGGGCCCCGCGAAAATGTGGCAGCTTACGGGCCATGTTGACCGTATGGGCGTTGCAAAAGCCCCACGCTCCGGCGGCACGATTGTCTACGGCGGAGACGATCCGCTGCAACGCCGTATCCAGTGTCGCTACGCACACCTCGACATGGCCGATCCTGCGCGTCGTCTCGGGCGGTCTCGGTTGCTGCTCGTCCCTGTGCGCGGCGAGGCGTGTCCAGGACAGATAGCGAGGTCGGCCGCGCGGCCCTGCGAAACCTGCCGGTGGTCTGCGGTCGTCGGTAAAATCGGTGGTGCGATGAGTGCTGGCCATGGGGCGATCCCTTGCCGGTGCGATCAATGGTGAAGGAGAGACGGTCGATCGGCGCTCTGGGCGGGATCGATCGAGGGGAGGTAAAGCGCGGGTGGGCACCGCCTTGCGTGTTCGAGGTCCCATGCCCTGCAGCGCGCCTGAACCTCTTCGATCGCCGTTCCGGTTCGACTGAGTTCGTCGAGCATGGCGACGATTTCCGGGCTGCGCGGCCAGGGATAGTCTGCGAGCACCGGCTTCGATGTCGGTCCGCTCTCTTCCATGATCCGGGCCAGCAGGCGCTTGATCTCGAAATGCCGTGCCTTGGCGTCTTTCATCGCTCGCCCGATCGTCTCGGCATTGCCTGGAAATACGTGGATCCGGCTTGCGATCGGGGGCGGGCTCCGGCGCGAGAGGATCACCTGCGGATCCTCGATGAAGACGCTCCGGCCGTTGTGCGACGCGACGCACAGCGTCGGATCGACCAGATTGCAGTCTGCGTCCTCGACTACCGCGTGGTGAAGCAGCTCGAAATAGATGCCCGGCCAGGCGAGTACCTGCCATCCAAAGACGATCCGGCCGCCATGTCGGCGCGCATGATCATAGCAGTTCCAATATGCGAGGCTGCTCGGGCCCGTCTCGAGCATTTTGGCTGGCTCGGCCGGCGGAAGACGAAGATGCTGCGACAGGTCTCGCAGGAACGCCTTTGAATCGGGAGGCACCGCGACGAAGGGCATCGGATCTCGGCCTTTGAGCAGATCCCTTTGAAGAGCGAGTAGTTCGCCATCTTCGGGGAAGAGTTGCAGGCCCAGATTTGTCGGCAAAAAGATTCGATGAAATATAGAATCCGAATACGGTGATCCATTATGATACACAATCGAAAGAAGAGGCGCTATTGGTATTGCATAGCAGCACAATATAATCTGCGTAAATTGCACAATTTACGTAAATATTAAATATAGATCGGATTTGATGAGTAATTCCCATTTTGGGACTGGAGATTAACTTGAATTGAACGTCTGTAAGGACATAGCCAATTCGCATTGATGCGGCGGAGTTCGATCCAGGTGCTCAAATCTCCTCTTCTATTTTTTCTGGCCCTGACGGCCTGCGCGTCGATCCAGCCCCAGGTGATCGGCCAGGGGGATCGCTACGGAGCGAAGGCGTCGGCCGATGCGGATTACGCGCTGGGGGTCGGGGATCGGATCCGCCTTACCGTCTATCGCGAGGACACGCTTTCGGGGGATTATCAGGTCAATCCGAGTGGCAGTGTCGCGCTACCTCTGGTGGGGCAGGTCAAGGCGCTGGGGGAGACCACGGCTTCGCTTGGCGCGGCGATCCGCATGAAACTGGCGGACGGCTATCTCGTCGATCCCCGCCTCAGCGTGGAGATCGCGACCTATCGGCCGGTCTTCGTGCTCGGTGAAGTTCGCACGCCCGGTCAATATCCCTATCAGCCGGGACTGACGGTCCTGAACGCGATCGCATCCGCAGGCGGTTTCACGCCGCGTGCCGAAAAGCGCGTCATCTACATCCGGCAACCCGGCGCCAATGACGAGAAGGCCTATCGGCTGCGTCCGGGCTTGATGACGCGGCCGGGCGACACCATCCGCCTAGGCGAACGGCTGTTCTGATCATGATCGCGTCACGCAAGCGGTGGCAAAAGCGATGGCGGGCCGTTCGGGCCTGTTTGCCGATCATCCTGTCGTGCCAAGGTGGGCTGCTCCGCGCCGAAGGCTTGCTCGAACCAACCCTTCCCGACGACTATAACCAGCAACGTAACCTTTCGATCACCGAGCGTCCGCGGCCCGGTTATGATCCACTGGGCCACCGGATCGGAGGTTTCCTCGCTTATCCTGCGCTCGCCCTGAGCATCGCCGGGACGGACAACGCCTATGTGACCTCTGAAGGTCGCAAAGGCGACATGTATGGCCGGATCGCGCCTTCGCTCGAGCTCAGGTCGGACTGGAACCGGCATATGCTGGACCTGTCGGCGCAGGGTGTGATCACCCGCTATAGTCACCAGCAGCCGCTCGACCGCGATACCTGGGATGTCGATGCGACCAGCCGGATCGACGTCGGAGACTTCACCGACATCGCCGTTCGGGGACGCGCATCGAAGCTGCAGGAGGATCCCTTCACCAGCCAGGCTGATGCATCGCTGGCGATCCTCTCCAGCTATCGTCGCGATGATCTCTCCGTACGTGCCGAGCGCGAAGTCGGGCGCACCCGCTTCGCGGCGTCGGTGGAAGCCACGAAGCTGCGGTTCGGCGACGTCACGCTCACGGACATCGAAACCCTCAGTCAGGCCACGCGTGACCGCTCGATGGTGGCGGGGAGCGCTCAAGGCGAATACGCTTTGTCTCCCGGCGCGGTCCTGCTGGCACGGGTCGTCTACACGAGTACAAACTATCAGCGGCTGCTTGCCGACGGCAGCCCCAATCGCGATGCCGGCACATGGCAGGTGCTCGGCGGCCTGAACCTAGATTTGCCCGATTTCATGCGCGGCACCATCCAGCTCGGTTATACTCGCAAGAACTATCAGGCATCCTCCTATGCTTCGGTCGGCGGCATCTCGGGCGCGGTGAAACTCGAATATTTCCTGTCCGACCTCATGAATTTCGAGATCGATGCTCATCGCTCGATCGAAGATTCGGCGACATCGGACAATAATCCCTATTTCGAGACCATGGCGTCGTTCGGCATGACGCGTAGCCTACAAGAGAACCTCCTTGCGGGTCTGAAAGTCGGTGCCGGGAATCAGGCCTATCTCGGATCACCGATCCGGTACGACATCGTTCAGGCGAGCGCATACGTCCGCTACCTTCTTTCCCGTACGGTCTCGATGAGGCTGGATGCGGGCTACGGGAAGCGCGTCCAGGCGGGCACGCGGCCGCGATCCCGGATCGATCAATCCACCATCATGATGACGATGGAGCTCCACCGATGAGGTCGACATGTTGAAGCAATCGTCCGGCCGCGGGGACTTTTTCGATCCTCTCCCGGCGGGCCACGGTCCTGCCAAGCTGGGGGATGTAGCCGCTTCGGCAAAAGCCATGATGCGCAAGCGATGGCGGATGCTGGTCGGTGTCTCGCTCTGCCTCTTTGCGGTGGGGCTGATCGCGATCCATTTTCTGCCCTCCCGATACGTGGCCACCGCGCGTATTCGTATCGATCCCAGTCTCAACCCCATGGTCCAGGACCAGGGACAGGGGCCAATCAACGCCGAGGCGATGGAAACCGAGGCGGGGCTGATGTCGTCGCGCGCGCTGGCGCTGGCTGTCGTGAAGAAACTCCATCTCGATCGCGATCCGGAATATGCGCGGACCGGGCTCCGGCGACGGCCGGCAACCCTCGACCAGATCGTGACGCGCGTCATGAAAAGCGTAAGCATCAACCGCGATCAGCTGAGCTATATCATCGCGCTCGACGTCAAGTCGAAGAGCGCGGACAAGGCGGCCTTGATCGCCAACGCCTTCGCCGACACCTATCTGGACATGCGGGTTCGCACGGAGGCTGCCAGCTCTTCAAGGCAAGCCGATTTCTTTCGCGAGAGACTGTCCGAACTTGGCCGCCAGGTGAACGATGCCGATGCAAGGCTCGCTGCATATCGCGCTGGCAACGGCCTTTCGGGCGACGGTGTCGGAGGCACCGTCGTCGACCAGCAGATCGGCACGCTCGCGGGGCAGCTCGCCTCGGCCGAAGCGGCGGCCGCGGGCGCCCGGTCGAATGCCGCCGTCGCCCAGGGGCAGGTGAAGTCCGGCAACGTCGATGCAGTGGCCGGGGTGCAAGGCTCCAATGTCATTCGAGACTTGCGCAGTCAGCGCGCCGACATCGTCAGAAATCTCGGGGAAGTGCAGGGGCGCTATGGCCCAAAGCACCCGGAGAGCGTGCGAGTTCATGCGCAGCTCGAGAATGTCGATTCCCAAATCCAGGATGAAAGCCAGCGTATCGTCAGTTCACTCGAGGCGGAGGCGCGGGCGGACAATGCCCAGGTCGCCTCGCTTCGTACTGCGATGGCAACGCTCGAGGCTGCGCGGGCTCGCAACACGCGTAATTCCGCAGATGCAGAACGGCTGGAACGCGACGCGATGAGCGCACGCGCGCAATTCGACAAGATGTCGGCCATGTCGCTGGAAAGCACGCAGGCTTCGCATGCTGCCATCGCCCAGGCTCAGATCGTCGATCGCGCCCAACCGCCGAGCGCCCCCAAGCCCCCTGGCAAGCCGCTGCTTTGTGGCCTCGCGCTGCTTGCATCGCTGGGCGGTGGCATGACCGTGATCCTCCTGCTCGAAATGTTGCAGGGGGGCATGCGAACGATCGGCGACGTCGAAAGGCGGCTTGGTCTGCCGGTGCTGGCGTCAGTGCCGGAAGAAGGCCGACGCAATCTGTTTGGCAGCAGGGCGCGCGGATCGCCGGCCGACCTGATCGGCGTGTCCGGCGCGACCGTTTACAGCGAGGCAATCCGTAACCTGCGCGCCTCGCTGATTGGCGTGCGCCAAGCGAGCGGGGTTCGGGTGATTGGCTTCACGTCCGCGCTGCCGGGTGAGGGTAAGACGACGACGGCGCTCGCTTTTGCTAGGATGCTGGCCGTAAACGGTGCGCGCGTGTTGCTGGTTGATTGCGACCTGCGAAACAGTCGATTTGCCGGCGGTTTCGACATTGGTCCCGGTAAGGGGCTGATCGAGGCGCTGCGGGGACGGGCGCCGTTTATGAGCACGGTGGTTCCCGACCGTATCAAGGGGCTGGACATCCTCCCCGTCGCCAAGACCCTCTTCATCTCTCGTGATATCTTCAGCGTCGCGACTGTCGACAACATGCTGGAAAATGCGAAGGCACTCTACGATTTCGTCGTGATGGACCTGCCGCCGGTCCTGGGGGTAGCCGACGCTCGTCTGCTGGCCGCGATGGCGGATACGAACGTGTTCGTCGTTCGCTGGGGAAGCACCAAGCTGCAGGCGGCGTCGCTCGCTTTGTCGTCGCTGCAGGCGGATGATGTTCGTCTGCAGGGCGTGGTATATTCCATGGTGGATCCGGAATCCGAGGCGATCGGCGGGCTATATTATAGCCAGAACAGCGCCCGCTATTATCACGCCTTGTGATGCCGTTCGACGCGAACAGCATCGCCGTGCCCGGCACGGCGCAGAGCAGAGCGGGCGTGCTGCGCCGCGTGATCGTGGTCGCGCCGCATTTCGAGGAATATGCCTATCGACTGGCGCGTGGGCTCAGTGAACGTTGCGATGTTGTGCTGGCGCTTGACCTTGGCGCGTTGCGATCGGAGTTCGAGAAACGCACGTTGCCGGGCGCCCCGCGTGTCTCGCTGCGGAATAATCGCTTCCGATCACTCCCCGATCTGGTGAGGTTGATCGTCGAAATCGTCCGTTTCCGGCCACAGGTGATCCATTGGCAGGAGCCGAGTGGACTGGTGAAGGCCGTCATCGCAGCGATCGTCGTGACGCTCTTTCGGCCGTTCGTTACGCTCGCGTTGACCGTCCACGATCCCGTACCCCATGACGGACGAGATGCGGCAGTTGCGCGTCGACTGGCGTTGTTCCGTCGTTACACGAGGCGCAAGGTGCACCGCATCCTTGTCCATGGCCCGTCCTGCCGCGAACAGTATCTTCAGGCCTACCTGCCCTATCCTCACAGTGAAGAGCGTATCGCTCTGACCGACCATGGCGTCATCCTTGCGGATGGGATCGATATGCCCCCGACCGAACCTTTCAGCGTGCTGATGTTCGGGCGAATGGAGAGCTATAAGGGGCTCGCCGTTCTGTGCGATGCGATCGACATACTGTCGGCTGAGGGATGCGATCTGCGCCTGCAGCTGGCCGGGGCGGGGCCTGAAATCGATGCGCTGGAACCACGTTTCACGCGCCACCCGGCGGTCTCGGTGGATAAGAGGTTCGTGGCCGCCGCCGATCTTATCACGATGATCCAGGCATCCGATTGCGTAGTGCTTCCATACACGGGCGCTACGCAAAGCGGTGTGCTGGCCGCAGCGTTTGGCAACGGACGCTTCGTCGTCGCAAGTCGGATTGGAGGCATCGCCGATATCGTCGAGCACGGCGAAAACGGGCTTCTGGTTCCACCGGGTGACGCCAAATCACTGGCACGCGCCCTTCAGCGCGTGGCGACAGACAAGGTTTTGAGAGGGCGATTGCAGGAGGGTGCTCGCCGGACCGCCGCCGAGCAGTTGTCTTGGTCGCGCATCGCGGCCGATCTCGTCTCGCGTTATGCCGTGGAGGAGAGGCGGTGAGCGATCTCGATCTCCGGGCCTGGCGGGAGCTTCCGCTGTCGGCGGTTACTATCCTCGCATCTTCGATCGTGCTGGGCGGGATGGTATTCATCACCACGACGCGGTTGAACATCCTGCCGGGTGATCCGCTGATCATCGGCTATTTTGACGGCAGCGGAAGCAATTTGCGGCAGGCCCTGTTCCTGTGCGGCGTCGTCGTCATGATCGTCATCGGCCATCCCTTCTCCCGACCATGGGAACTCGTTCGGTTACCCGCCGCGATGGCAGCGCTGCTTGGCTGGTGCGCGCTGAGTATAAGCTGGTCGGAAACCCCCGACGTCGCAGCACGCCGGCTGCTGCTGACCGTGATCGTCATCTGGCTCTGTTTCCGGACCGTGGATCAGCTTGGCCACAGGCGGGCGATGGATGTCCTGCTCATGGTCTGCATCGGCCTTTTATGCGCTAATCTCGCGGCCGTCGCGCTGTTCGCGGATGCCGTTCATCACAACCAGGGCGTACTTAAGGACGATTCCATCGTCGGTGCGTGGCGCGGCATATTGCCCGAGAAGAATGGCGCCGGGCAGCTGAGCGCCGTGACCGTATTGCTCCTGCTCTTTGGCGTGGGGCGATGGCGAGCCTGGGTGCGGATCGCGCTGATCGTTGCCGCCATGGCGTTCTTGGTCGGCAGCCATTCCAAGACCTCGACGGCCTTCGCCGGATTTGCGGCGCTGTGCGGTGGCCTGTTCCTAAGCGGCGAACGGCGCCTGCGCCCGCTTGTCGTGCCCGCGCTGTTGGTCGGCTTGCCCGTCGTGATCTGCGCGGCGACTGTTTATCTGCCTGGTTATTTTCAACGCCTTGGGAGCAGTCTCGACGCCTTCACTGGGCGCATCCAGATCTGGCGAATCATGGCGGCATATATCGCTGCGCATGGCTGGACTGGCGCGGGGTTCGCATCTGTGTGGAACGTCGGTCCGCAATCCCCCATCTACAGCTATTCCAATGTCCCTTGGGTCACAAAGGCCGTGGCGGAGGGGCATGACGGTTACCTCGATCTTTGGATGCAGATCGGGTTGCCGGGACTGCTGCTGGCATGTGTCGCGCTGTTTGCATTGCCGCTGGGAAATATCCTGTACAGCCGGGCGGTCACGGGTGGGCGTGGAGCCCTTCAACTGACTCTGCTGCTGTTCGCGATGGGGCACAATCTCCTGGAATCCTCCATCCTGGCGAGTGACCAGTTCGGCGAGATGGTGCTTATGCTGTCGATTGCCTGCATCGACGATATGCGGCGCGGCACCCGTATTTCTCCGCCGCTTTCCTATGCGCCTGCCTGGCGTGGGCCGTTCGTTGCTGTCCAGCGGAAGGGGGCTCGATGAACAATATATCGACGGTCAACCCGATCGACTGGACCGCTGAGCCTGCTCCCCGTGGGCATTGGCTGCGCGACAAAGCTGTGCGCTACGGGATCGCCACGATCGGGCCGGTGAGCTCCGCCGCGACGCAGTTCGCCTTGTCGTTGGTGATGCTGCGGCAGCTCTCGCCGGATGCGTTCGGCTCCTTCACGTTTCTGCTCGTCGCCTCTCAGCTGAGCTGGGGAATCTGGAGCGCCTTGTTGTGCGCGCCTCTGCCCGTGCTTTTGGCTACCGGCGGCGTGGATGACCGTGCGGGATCCGAAGATACACTGCTAACGGCAAACCTGATCGGCGCTGCCCTCTCATGCGCGATATTTGCTGCTATTGCTTACTCGCTTCACATGAAGCCCGCGGCAGTCCTATGTTATGGGGCATATGGTGCTGTGGCCCTGGTGCGCTGGTTTGGCCGCGCTTATTGCTATGCGCAGGGTTATCCGTTGCGGACTGCGGGGTCTGACGTCGCCTATAGCCTTACGGTGATCGCTGCGCTCACGGGTATGCTGGTGCTGGCCAGAGGCGACCCGGAGGTCGCCTGCTACGCCGCGTTGCTTATCGGGGCGGTTGCGGGGCTCCTTCCTTTTGGATTCGCGCTTCTGATCCGACAGCTTCAGGCTGTCTCGATCCGCGCAGCGCGGCGCTATTCCGCCGTATGGCGAGGGCATGCGCGCTGGGCGCTACTCGGCGTGGTCACCACCGAAGCGACTGCAAACGCGCACGTCTATATCATCACGCTGCTCCAAGGACCGGCGGCTTTCGCGCCGATTGCGGCGAGCGCACTGCTGTTGCGACCGGTCAATGTCGCCCAGAATGCCCTGTCCGATTTCGAGCGTCCGCAAATGGCGCAGCTGATCGCAGGACTGAAGCATCGTGACATCGGTCGCTCGCTCATGGCGTTCCGCCTCGCGCTGGCCGCGATTTGGCTCGGCACGGTTAGCGCCGCAGCGATCTTGTTCGCGGTAAGTCCCCGGCTGCTATTCCCTTCGACCTATGACACGCACTTTCTTGCCGCTGCGGCCATACTGTGGGCATCGGTCGCCGCATTGCGCCTTGTACAGATACCCGAGAGCACATTGCTTCAGGCGGCTGGCGCATTTAAGCCGCTCGCTCTGGCCAGCCTATGGTCGTCGATCGGCAGCGTCATCGGCGTACTCGTCCTTGTCTGTATGGCCGGCGCACTCTGGTCGATCGCGGGCATCGTCGTGGGGGCTGCGATTTATTGGTATTGGACGCATCGCTTTGCGACGCGCTGGAGACATCGCGCTTTTGGCCAGGAGCGAGATGATCCATGCCTGGGAAATGCGCCATGACCGATACTCGCCTGGCTTCGAATGCTGCATGTGCTGGCCAGCGGGGGGCTAGGCCTATACTCTTCTCCCTCCAATATCTTCGGGGCTTTGCGGCCTTGATGGTGATTTATTTTCACGCAGTCCTGCAAATAAGATTGCTGACCGGGGCAAAAAGCTTTTTTCCCCTCATCGGTGCGGGGGGTGTCGATATATTTTTTGTGTTGAGCGGATTCATGATGTGGTACGTAATTGAGCAGAAACCACTTGGAGGGAGCGCGTTTCTGCGGCAGCGAATTGTGCGTGTAGTGCCGCTCTACTGGGCCGTGACGGCCGTGGCGCTCGTGGTCGCGTGCATGGTCCCCAGCCTGCTTCGCTCGACGGCGTTTGATCTGCATCACGCGATCGCTTCTTTGCTGTTCCTGCCATGGCCGAACCCTGCATTGGCGGCGATGGGCGCGAAGGATGTGCTTGTTCCCGTCCTCGTGCCGGGATGGACGCTCAATTTCGAGATGATGTTTTACCTGCTCTTTGCCGCCACGCTGTGGATGGCCAAGTCGCTACGATTACCCGCGCTAGGTTTGATGATTGCCGGAGTTTACTGGATCTCGGGAAGCGTTGGCACCGTTTCACCGCTATCTTTCTATCATCGGGACATGCTGTTCGAATTCCTGGCGGGAGCGGTTCTCGGCGCGCTGCAACTTGAACGCCGACCGCTATCGGCGGTTGTCGTCCTTTGCTTCGTTATCGCGGGATTTTCGATGATGGTGGGAGCTGAAGTCCTGTTCGATGAGCCCAAGCCGAGGATCCTTCTCTTGGGAGTACCGGCGTTGCTGATTCTGATCGGGGCACTGAGAGGAGAGGCGGGTGGCGTGGTGCCTTCGTGGCGACTGCTCGCTGCGCTCGGAGATGCATCGTTCAGCATCTACCTGATTCATGGCTTCGTGTTGGCGGCGTTACGCGTTGCGGCGGCCAGGATGGGAGTCGCAAGTGGCGCGGGCTCCTTCCAGATCGCCTTCCTGCTCGCGGCCCTGGTCATCTCCGCCATGATCGGACTTGGAACCTATTACAAGGTTGAGCGGCCGCTGGTGCGTATGGCTGGCCGTCTGCTGTCGCAAGGTGGTTCGAGCCGGCAACTGCAGGCCGCCTGAGGATGGGCCGTTATCGAGCTGTAGTTGGAGGTGCCGATGCCGGGCGCGCAGGATGATCGCCGCGCTCCCATTCCTTGACGGCGCGGGCGACCGCCTCTTCATAGTGCGAAAAATAGGCGATTCCGCCGGTGAAGCCCCGTAGCGGTTGCCAGCCGTTCTTTCCGAGGATCTCGACATACCAGTTCGACAGGGGCGACTTGGGCAAGCCGGCGTCTCGATCGTAAGATGCGTCGCTGGTATCGGAGTTTGGGCGGATCGTAGCCATGCGTCCATCATATCCGGAAGCGGCCCTTCAGCCCATAACTGAATATCTCGCGAACCGCGCGTGCCGCCGCAAGCGCGAACGCCTTCTGGGGCCGCCGCTGGATGATCGCGCTATGCCTTCTGGCGCGATAAAATGTGTAAAATGTGTAATATTAGTCGTCGCCAATCAGATCTCTTTCAAGGGATTTGCGAAATCGCGGGAATAGCATGGAGCATATTCCCAAGGTGATTACGATGAGAAATGGGAACCCCCATATAATGGCAAGCGGAATTATAGGTGTGTGGTACATGGACTATCACCTTTGCGGTCCATCTGTATTGTATTATACATACAGGCGTTCTTTGAGTGCGATGGGCACGCAATCCGTATTAGATGTATCATTGTGAGACGGAAGGCAGCAGCTTGCGTGCCTGCGGAGCTTCAGCCTCACCCTTGGTTAGAGACGGTGACGATCGGCAGCGCATCGGACAGACCGCCCAAGCTGACAGCTGCGGAGGATTCCTCACGGCCCACCATTTCTCTTTGGTCGCTCCTAAACGATACCCGAACAACGTGTCATAGCTACCGCTCAGCCGGGCGGTGGCGTCGCGGTCACACCGCGTACTCAGCGCAATGAGAACGATTCCAGTGTTGACCCACGGGCGCCGTTGTGGCGTTCAGAAATCATGCCCCAAAATGCGATTACCGCCCTCGTTGCCGATATCCTCGTCCGAGCGCCCGACTGGATCCGCAAGGATATAGCCTCGAAGGATTCGATCAGCCGAACCAGGGCGGAGGAGGCGCTTGCCGCGCTGATCGGCTCGGCGCTCTCCAAAGATCAGCGGATACGCGAAGATTGAGGGGTCGGCACGCGGCGCCCGTGTCGTGACGTTGTCGCTATCCGAGATAGACGCGGGGCACGGCTTCTAATCGCCGAGGCACGTCACCTCGCACGCTCGCGATCCTGATCGGTAGGCTGCCGAGGGTCGCACGGACGGGGTGGCGGCGTTGGTGTAGCAGTAAGCGCGGCGATCTGGATGGAACATCGCGTTGCCTCGCCAGCCCGCAAACTCACAAATCGTTGTGCCGTCGTTAAAGCCCGCAACGGACGGCATGGACAAACTGGTGGCTACGCCGCGCCGAACATTTCGGGAGGGAAATATTCTATCCACGATCACGCCGGGTGTCGGCAGATAATAGAGGATGATGGATTGTCCCTATCTCAGCGGCCCGAAAATGCGCGCTGTGGCGTTGCTGTACGACGCACTGACGATCCTGGACGAGATCGGCGAGGGGGAAGCCGCGATCTACGCCTGCACGGCAATCGAAAAGCTAACCGGCGCCCCATCAACGCTCGAACAGTGGCACGCGATGATGGGCCGGAACGCCGAATAGTGGGACGCCAAACGCTGGCCAGAATCCCGGCAGAAGAAGCTGTCGATCGGCAGCCCTCACACGCAGCATGAGGACCAAAACCTGCTGGCGAATCCGCCCCACTCAAGCTCATGTTACACCTGAGCAAGCCCGGCGGAAGATCGGCCAATGAAAAGAGCTTGGCGGTTCGCGTTCTGACTATGCCACTTGGGTAGGCGCCAGCGCTATCGAAATCGGGCAAGAACTTGCTCCACTGCCGGCGAAAAGGCCCGGCCGAGAAGCGGAGCTTCAGCAGTTGCGGTGATCTCGAACCATGACCATCGCTCCGGACATACCCGTCTCTTCGTTGATCACGGCAATCGCAAGATGGACACGGACTTCTTGGCCATCATTCGTGATAAAGGCCGAGTCGCAGTTCCCCTCTTGACGTTCGGTCAGGACCTTTTCGATGAGGGCTGATGCTGCGGGACGGTGGTCGCGCGGTATCAGGTCAAGGAGCCGGGCACCCGACAGACGTTCCGGCGATATCTTGGTCATTGCGCAAAAAGCGGGATCGGGCTCCGTAAGGGTGCCCCTCATCGACAACTTGGCAGTGCTCAGGCTGCGATCGAGCGTGACGAGGCGTTGGATCGCGCCTGCTTCAGCAATGCTGCGCTCCATATCCTCGCCGCCGTTAATCACGCGGATGAGGAGACCAAGGCCATCAGGCCAAGGAAAGGCATTGATGATAGCGGCCTTTCCCGGGAGACGGAGTCTTGCTTGGGTAGCTTCTCCGGTGAGCATGCTCCGCTTGATCTGCGCCTCCGCGATACTATCGCGGATATCTAGCCAAACTTCCGGCAGAGTTCTTCCAATCAGAACCTCGCGCTGATTGCCTAGGAGGATCGCTGCAGCGGTATTGGCTTCGCAAATGCAGAAATGAGTGTCGATTACAACAAATGCAAGATCGATGCGTTCGGCGAGGACCTGCATAAGCAGGTTGTCTTGACGTGCCGGCGCATCCAGTCCGCCTGACGCGAGTTGTTCGTAACGACCTGCGGATAACAGGACGCATCGCGCGCGGCCGTGATGTGTTACGATCACCGGAGTGAGCGTGGCTCTGTCTTGCCACATGCCGAAATTGCGAGTGATCTCAGCGGCCGTCACCCGGATCTGTGAGGTTTGCGAGATCGCTTGAAGCGGGAGGGGGGCAGCGGTCATGGCGTTCTCGGTCAAGAGAGGAAGAGCGGGTGGCGAGCCGATGGCGTGGCAGGTCGTTCGCGGTGCTCGGGCACCGGACGAACTCGATCGGCTTTGGCGCTTGATCGGCCTGATGTGCAGTCCTTCAACCAATTGCCCAGGAAGCCCGCGATCTCGGCCTTGCGAGCGGGATCCAGGGTGAGGAATATCCGACGCTGGTCGCGCAGGTCGCCGGTTCGTATAACGAATCCCCCGTCGACGAGATGCTGGACGTAACGCAAGGCGGTCGTCGTCGCGACGCCCGAACCCAGGCAGAGCGCGGTCACCGACAGGCTTTTTCCCTCTTCATCGGCGATCAGCAGGTCTAACAGCATGTCCCACGCGGGGTCGCGGAACAGCGAGGTGCCGAAGGCCTCATTCCGCTTTAGCCGGTAACGCTTGGCCGTGTGAGCAAAATTCAGAAGCTTGGGAGCTGGCGCAATTTTTGATGCAGCTGCGTCCAATTGATCGATCGCGTCGGAAACAGAACATCCCCGATCGGTGGCGATATCGCAAGTGATTTTAACCAGCCGAAAAAGATCGGATGGTTCGATGCCAAGATTGCTACCCATACGAAATACTCCGTTCGCATGAGTGTAAATTTGCACTGTTTGGTTAACACGAAATTATCATCAGGGGTCACGATATTGAGCGTAGATAAATATCGTATCCATTGTGATTGCCTATTTAATTCATTTTGGAGGAAAGTTTATAGCATCGGCTCCGCTTATCATTCTTGCCCGGGGCTTGAACGGCAATCGCCCTGCTAATGATCGTAGGGGGGTATATTTGCTTTGTGTTCGGGATGTCGGACGGATCTTTCGCAAATGCTCGGCAGAACTGCGCGCCAGCCCNTCAACGTCATCCCCTCGCACCGCCGAAACGAAAGAGACTGGNCGGGGCGGTAAGGGGGAAGATCGCGACCTGATTTATTTCAGCGTGGCGCTTATC
>BACX01000154.1 GCA_000333335.1 Sphingomonas-like bacterium B12
CAGCACTGCCGCAGCAGGGACAATCAGGCTGATACCGAACGACATGCCGTCAGCCAGCTACGACGGGAAACACGTTCGCNGATCGGGCGCCGGGCGAGCGGGATGAAATCGGCAGTCGGGTTGCGTCAGTCGCGCAAAAGCCAGGCAGCACTGCAGATTTGAATAAGTTCTCGTCTGGCACCCGGTTGAGCGAGATGCACCTCAACGGCAGCGCGATCGTCCGGCCGCAGGTGACGGATAATCTCCGATACGCTGCGGCACCGGCCAGATTTTGCCAGATCAAATGCTTGGTCGATTGCTGAACCAGCGGTCATCGCCACCGTGTAACGCAAGCAAACCTTTGAGCAAAGGACCGTATGATAGCGGAGCTTTTGAAAGGCTGAGCGTCATACCACGGCTGCGCCGATGGTGGAAGGGACGGGCAAGTGGGCGTCAAACGGGGTATACAGCCGCCTGTAGAGGGCGCACAGAAACCGACCCGGCCGCTTTTCAACCCCAAGATCGCAATACAGCGTCGGATCCCCTACCGTCACGTTCGCCGCGGGCGCGCAGGCTTCGGTCACGAGCTAACGCGAGCGCTCCGGTTTGCCCTTCCGATTAATGTCGAAATCCAACTCTCGATTGAAAGGACGCCAGCCTTGCTGGTCGCGCACGAGTGGTGTGTCACACCGGCGGCAGCTGGTCCGAGGATCAAGTCCGTCATTCCAGACGTGCGTTCGGTCAACCTTGTGCCCTGCAAACTTGCAGATTAGCGACATCCGATTTCCCTTCCGCCCCGCGATATCACGGCAGCAACCATGTTGCACGTGCGATACGCGCACCGGAGATGGGACGAGCTCCAATTACCGATGATCGGCGATCGCGCTTGACAGATCCACGGCCTCATCGATCCGTTCTGCACGCTCGCCCAAGTCCGAGGCTGACATCGCTTTCTTGACCACGCGTCGCCGCTGCCGCTTCGCCTCAGTGCGCTGTTCCTTATCCATGTCGTTCGCTCCGGCTAGGGTTGGCAATGAAATGGATGGATTGTTCGATAGAGCCATGGGAACGAGCGGGCGCGTGCTTCGTGAAACGCGCCCGCTCTAGCCCGCAGGGTCACGCCTGTAGGATGCAGCCTGATACCGAAGTTTTGGGCGACCGATAGCCCGTTTTCAATCATGAGGGCTGAAGCGGCTTGCGATAGGAGTGCGACACCTCTGCCCGAAACCGTATGTCGTCTGCATCGTGAATCTCGATGAGTTGAGCCGGTTCGACCGCGGGAGAATTTCGAGTCTGCGAAGAACCTGAAGCGCGATGGCTAACGCTTCGCCATAAGTGGCGAAATTGCCGATATCCTCCACGTCGGTATCGCCAGACCTTATCACCACGCGCATCGCGTTCTCCAGCCCCGCCGCGCTAACGTGGAGCAATCGTCAAGGATCCTGTCGAGCGGGTCAGGATCCGCAAAGAGTTTCGGCGTGAGCGTCCAGGCGTTCGGCATCCTCAAGCAACTCCCGGCGCATTTCGGTGCCTTCCGCTGCTGCAGCTATCGAACGCAACTGGGTCGCCTGGTTCCGAACACGCTCGCACCATTTGCGTCGCGCGCTGGACATCATTCTTGTCATGCTTCCTCGCTCTCGGACGTCCAACGATTCACCGAGCAACGGGTCGTAGTTAACGCTTGAGAGGATTTAATAATGGGACGAATCGATGCCGACCCTTCAGATAATCCGTCTTTGTCTGCGCGACGACGGGACCAACGGCGATGGCCGCGCTCTAGTCTTCTCCGCTCAAAGAAGGGTAGAATGATGTCGACGCCACACTCTGCCCTGAAACCGACCCGCATCCCGATGAGAGCACCTAGGACAGGCCAAAAACGTCGCTGGCGACAACAACTGGCAACGCGATCAATAATCCGCAAAACGCCGTGTCCTAGCGCGGTGCGACCGCCTCGAGCAGAGCAGCTGGCCGGATCTGCTACCGGCATATGCTCGCGCAATATCGCATTCTAGCAAGAGGGAGGGCCGGGGTTCTGTGGCATGATGTCGCATCTGGCCGAGCGACGGGCGCTCCTGGGCTGCGTCAATCGCGATCCGTGGCGCATCGTACCCTCTCCCACAGCTATAACTCTGATGTCGCGTTGAAGCGCCTCTACCAAAAAATTTTTCGCGCACACCGCCGGCGGCTCGGCGACAACATTGACCTGGCTCCCGAGACCGGCGAGGCTGCCCTCAGATCAGGGGGCAGGCGTATGTTGCAGTCCGTAGTACAGGACGAGAAGCCTCGGAAAGTTGAGCGCGATCTCCGCAGGGTGGATGCCCATCCTGATCATTGGTACCCAATCGCATGGAGCCGCGAGCTGAAGCCGGGCAAGATGCTCGCGCGCAAATACGCGGGCGAGCCAGTGGTTCTTGTGAGGACTGTAGCCGGCGGCGTCTTTGCTCTCGAGGATCGCTGCGCACATCGCCAGGTGCCGCTCAGTCATGGCGTCGTGAAGGGCTGCACCGTACGATGCGGCTATCACGGCTGGGCGTATGACGAAGCCGGCAAGTGCGTCGATGTGCCCTATTTGGGCGGCCGCCTGCCCAATGGCGTCAAGGCCTACCCCGTCCATGAACTTGACGGAGTCATCTTTCTGTTTCCGGGTAATGCCGCTTTGGCAGAGGGTCGCCGTCCGCATGCGCTCGGAGCTCGTGGCGACCGTCGTTACAAGACCCGCGAGCTCAATCGCGAGGTTGCGGCGCACTATACGTTCATGCACGAGAACCTGTTCGACATGAACCATCAGTTCCTACACCGCCGCCAGATGGGCATGATCAAGGCAAGCTGCCTCGGCCGTGAAAGCGGTGAGGACTGGGCGGAGGTGCGCTACACGTTCGATCGTACATCTGGTTCGGCGACGATCGGCGAAGGGGCGATCCTTGGCATGATGCGCGGCGTCGACGAAAGCGCCCGCAACGACCAGATGATCATTCGCACGGATTACCCCTACCAGACGCTGACGTTTGCGATGGATGACGGCGACCCCGTGCTCTCTGTCTGGCTTGGATATACGCCGCTCGACATGGAGCAGCGCAGCAACCGAACCTTCGGCTATCTTTCGGTTAAGCGGCCCAAGATACCGCTGCTGTTGGATGCAGTCTGGCCCTTTATCACCATGTTCACAGAATCCATCTTCAAGGAGGACAAGGAGGTCGTGGAGATGGAGCAGGCAGCGCACGACGCCCAGGGCGGGGACTGGAACAATGAAGTTTTCCCGCCGATCAAGGATCTCCGAGAGCTTCTTTTGCGATGCGGCGTCATCCGTCCCTAGGGGGAAGAAAGCGGCGGTCGGAGCGCACAAATTTGATCCCGTCACCTTCGAATCGTCTGAGTTAGCTGGTTAATTCCTCGCCAACGCTGATCACTTCTATGCTTATTCGCCTCCACCGACAGCTGACCGTCCACTTCAAGGTGATTGGTGCGACGATCGAGCCCCATCGGAGCGGAACGTCGATCACCGTCTAGGGATAGGTCCAGCGCCGCCATAGGTGTCGAACTCCTCGACAAGGTGATCGAACACGGCCCGGACACGGGGTGTGTCGCGCAAATCCTCGTGGGTGACGATCCAGGTGTCGAGTGCTCGGACGATGGCGTCCGGAAGAACCGGTACCAATTCGCGATCCATCCGTCCGATCGCGGATTGTATCACCCCGATACCCAACCGCGCCCGAATGGCGGCGAGCTGCGCCGGGTGGCTGTCGGTGCGGATGACGAAGGGCTGACGACCGAGATCGGGAAGCACGCGCCCGATAGCCTCGAGGTCGGCCGCGCTTCGGTCCGGTCCGATCAGGTCGTGCTGCGCCAGATCGTCCATAGCGCGTGGCGTCCCTCGCGCGGCCAGATAATCGGCGTGGGCGAAAAAGCCGAGCGGGATCGCCGGCACCTTGCGTGCGACGAGGGCAGCCTGACGTGGCGGCGTCATCCTCACCGCCAGATCGACTTCCTGCTCGAGCAGATTGGCGGATGCGTTGCTGGTCACGATCTCGATGCTGAGCCCAGCATGGCGATCGCGCAGTCGCCTCAGCATCGCAGGCAACACCGCCACCCCGACGAATTCCGACACGCTGAGGCGCACCACTCCGGCAACCTCGCCGGGCGGCGCACCGGCGGCGCGCACAAAGGCATCCGATGCCCGCGCCATGGCACGCGCGGCCGCACCCAGCTCCCGTGCCTGGGGCGTTGGGACCAGACCTCGAACCGAGCGCGTGAACAGAGTTATCTCGAGCGCGCGCTCCAGCGCCTCAATCCGTGCCCGCATCGTCGGCTGGGTGACCCGCAGATGCCTGGCCGCAGCCGACAGGCTGCCTTGATCAAGCACCGCAAGAAAGGCGCGCTGATCGTTCCAGTCGACAGAATGGTTCATCGATAATCCACTAGCTGATGGAGGATTATAGGCAATTCTCTTTGATAGCCGAGATCATCATTTCCAGTCGTGAAGGAGATTGACGATGAGTGACGGGAGAACGGCGCTGGTACTGGGCGCGACCGGCGGGATCGGCGGTGAAACGGCGGTTGCCCTGCTGCGACACGGCTGGAAGGTGGTGGCTATGGCGCGGGGTGGCCAGCCTGCGGCGGACAGGCTCGATCCGCGACTGGCGGCCATCGCTTGGATCGCCGGCGATGCGATGGATGCGGCAGATGTCGCGCGTGCCGCGGCCGGCGCCGAGGTCATCGTCCACGCGGTCAACCCGCCGGGGTATCGTAACTGGGGCAAGCTCGTGCTGCCGATGATCGACAACAGTATCGCGGCGGCAAACGCCGTGGGTGCGCGGCTCGTGCTGCCGGGCACGATCTACAATTATGGGCCGGATGTCTTCCCCAATCTGGACGAGGAGGCGCCCCAGAATCCCATCACGGCGAAAGGCAGCATCCGCGTAGAACTTGAGCGGCGGATAGAGGCTTCCAGCCGCGACGGGATGAACGCGCTCATCGTGCGCTTTGGCGATTTCTTCGGACCAGTTCCAGGCAATAACTGGTTCGCCCAAGGGCTGGTCAAGCCTGGTACGACGTTGAAGGGCATAACCTATCCGGGACGAAAGGGCCTTGGCCACGCATGGGCCTATCTGCCCGATGCTGGCGAGGCGATCGCGCGCCTACTTGATCGCGGGGACGCGCTCACCCGGTTCGCTCGATTCCATTTCGGCGGCCATTGGGACGATGACGGATCGAAAATGGTGCAGGCGATCTCCACGGCGCTTGTCAGACCAGTTCGAGTGCGGCCCTTCCCATGGTTTCTGCTCCGCATCGCTGGCTGGTTGCAGGAGACGCCGCGCGAGATCGAGAAGATGCGTTATCTCTGGCGTGAGCCGCTCCGCCTCGACAATCGCAGTCTTGTCGAATTCCTTGGAACAGAGCCGCATACGCCATTACGCGACGCAGTGCGAGAAACACTCATCGGGCTCGGCGTACGCTGACCGCCAAGGCAGCCGGTCGCCTCAGGCGGCTCTCGCGCGCGCCGAGCTTGCCTTGATCAACCGCCGCCCGCCCGCTGTGTGCGGGCACCGGACCAGCTGGAAGGCGCCAATGGCGGTCGTTGAACGACTACAAGGCAATCTCCAATTGCCGACCGTCCGGTTATAAGTCTTGAGGCCGCATTACATCTTAACGCATGCCTTAAGGGGAGGCGCGCTGAGTCTTCCTGGCCGGAAATTTTTCGGGCAAGGCCGTGGATATGGGACTGCGTAAGGATATCTGGCGGCCGGCGATCGTCGTCGCGCCTTTCGCCGAGATCGTAAGTCGGGGCTCGATCGCGGACTTGCCGCTTCACTGGCTGCCGCCGATGGGCAGTTTCCGCTTCCTGGCCGATCCCTTCGGGCTGTGGCGCGACGGCAGGCTGCACGTGTTCGTTGAAACCTATGACTATCGCGTCCGGGTGGGAGCGATCGAGGTGCTGACCTACGACCCCGATTTCCGCCTAATCGATCGGCGCACTGCCTTACAGGAGCCTTGGCACCTTTCTTATCCGTTCGTGTGGGAGGCCGACGGCGAGACGTGGATGCTGCCCGAGGCACATCGCTCCGGACGGCTGACCCTCTATCGCGCGGTGGAGTTTCCGGGCCGCTGGGAACGTGCCTGCGAGATTCCGCTGGATCACGTTGCCGTGGATGCTACGCCCTTCCACCATGAGGGGCTCTGGTGGCTTTTCTACACCTCGGCCTCCAGCGATCCCGACAAGGTTGCCGCGTTGCATCTCGCTTATGCGGAGCGGCTGACGGGGCCATGGCGGACGCATCCGGGCAATCCCGTCCGGCGCGATCCGGCCGGCGCGCGGCCGGGGGGCACGCCGCAGCGGATCGACGGACGGATAATGCTGCCCGTTCAGGATTGCTCGCACACCTATGGCGGAGCGATCCGGCCGTTGTGGTTCGATCGCCTCGATCCTGACGGCGTGTCGACCCAAGTCACCCTCGCCATTGATGGTCAGGGCCATCTCGCGCCGTTTCATGAAGGCCTGCACACCCTCGCGGCTGCCGGCGACGTCACGTTGATCGACGCCAAGCGGACCGTCCTGTCGCTCCACGGGCTTTCGATCGAGGCGGCGCGCGAGTTGAAGAAAATATTACGATGACGCGGTGTGGCGGCGCTCGGCGATGCGCCGGAACAGGCTGGCATATTCCCGCGCGACGGCGCCGATGCGATGATGCTCGACCAAGGAGGCCAGGCGCGCGGGATCGGGCGCCGGGGCTTCGAGCATCCGCGCCATCGCATCGGCAAGTGCCGCCGGATCTTCTATGGGAACATCGAGCCCGGCCCCCGTCTCGCGCAGCAGATCGTCGACGGCGGGGGTGCAGCGCGTGGCGATGACAGGGCGGCCGGCGGCCAGCGCCTCGACGATTACGGCACCATAGCCTTCGAAGCGCGACGGCAGAACGAAGAGGCGCGCGCGGTCCAGCCAAGGGCGGATATCCTTGGCGTATCCCGGCATCGACACGTGCACATGCAGGCCATGCTGGTGAATCAGCGTCGCCAAGCGCTCCCGGTCGGGGCCTTCGCCGACGATCACAAGCGTGGCATCGGCGGCCTGGCCGGCTCGGACCAGCCGGGAAAAGGCTTCGATCAGGATGTCGAAGCCCTTTTCCCGCACCAGCCGGCCCGCCGCCAAGACCATCCGCCCGCGCGCGCCGGCGAGATCTTGCAAGCTTGGGCGATCGTCGAGCGCGGGAAGGGGGAGGGGGATGCTGGCCCGACGCCGCAATATCCTGTCCGCCTCCTGCCCGGCCCGCGTGCACAAAACGATAAGGACGTCGCTCTTGCAGAGAAGACGGCGCATGCGCTGATTGTACGCTATCTGGCGCAGCGGGCCGCGCTGCGGCTTATGCAGCGCCGCGCTCACCTGGACGGCGACCGCCGGGCGAACCGTGTTCGGCAACTGGCCGAGGGCCAGCGCAACAGGCCAGTGATAATTGCCAGGAACGAAGCAGGTCCGTACGGGATGTTGGCCGAAATACCTGGCCGCCGCGGCAGCGAGACGCTTCATCGATCCGGGCGATCGCCGGATCGGATCGGCGGGTGACGCCAACCGCACCCGCGAATCCAGCAGGTACAGCAACGGTCCGTCCCGTGCCCCGGCGAAGAGCGTGACGATCGCGCCATCGGCGGCCCATTGGTTGGCGAGGCGCACGGCGATCCGCTCGGTCCCGCCCAGCGCGAAGTCGTGGAGAACGATGCCGATGCTCTCGGGCGAACGCAATGAGGGCATGAGCCTGATCGATGGAAGCGTGCGCCCCCCCTCGATGGGAGCGATGGCGTCCGGATCGCGTGAAGGAAGAGGCTGGACTGTCATATCATCATGACGGAACGGCGATATGATCTGCACAGCGGATCAGAAATTATTCGATTCCGCGGGGCCGCTTCGCATATGGCGCGACGTGTCGGTCAATGTTCGAGCCAGCTTGAGGAAGTGTGCAGACCCATGGACGATCCGCAGGATGTCGGCGGTCTGAAAGCGTACCTTCTCCGCGAGCGGTCCGTGCTTCTGCGGGTGCTCTCGGCGCGGTTGGGAAGTGTCGCCGAAGCTGAAGATGTGGTGCAGGAGCTTTGGCTCCGTCTCTCGGCCATGAACAGCGCGCCAATCGCCCAACCGGGCGGCTATCTCTTCCGGATGGCCAGCAATATCGCGACGGACCGGCGCCGGTCGGCGGTCGCAAGCGCGCGGCGCGATCAGGAATGGCTGGAGACGCATGGCGGCGCGGACGATGTCGCGCCCTTGGCGGAGACGCGCTTGCTCGCCAGAGAGCGTCTGCGCCAGATCGACACCATCGTCGCGGCGCTGTCCGAGCGCACCGCGCGCATCTTCCGCCTGTATCGGTATGACGGGGTGCCGCGCCGCACGATCGCTGAGCAGATCGGCATCAGCGTGTCCGCCGTGGAGAAGCATCTGCAGACCGCCTATCGCGCGATCCATGGTCTGGATGCGGCGGATGAGGACGGTCAGGAGCATCTGGGAACTCGGGACCGATGACTCGCGCCGATCGCATCCTTCGCCAGGCGATTGACTGGCATCTGAGGCTCGCCGAGGCGGACACCGATCTCTGGCACGCATTCGCGGAATGGCTCGAAGCGGACGCCGCCCATCGCGACGCTTACGAACTCGTCGCGATCGACGATCGCCTGCTCGACGACCGGCCTCCCGATCGCGCGCCGATCGCGATACCCGAACCGCCGCCCGGCCCGGCCCGGCGCCGCGCGCTGATTTGGGCGTGGGGCTCCGGCATCGCGGCGATGATCGTGGGCGCGATCGGCCTGCATGCCTATTTCTGGTCGGATGCGTCGGCGCCCTATGTGGTCGAGGCGCCGGAGACGGCCAGCCGCGAGCTGGCCCTAGCGGACGGCACGCGGATTGTGCTGAACGCGGGAGCCCGGCTGCGCCTCGATCGCGATCAGCCCCGCATCGCGATGCTCGAGCGCGGCGAGGCCTTGTTCGAGGTGCATCATGACGGGAGCAATCCCTTCCGGGTCGAAGCCGCCGGGCGAACGATCGAAGACATCGGGACCGTCTTCGATGTGGCAGCGCGCGGCACTGCGGTGCGCATCGCGGTGGCGGAAGGCTCGGTCGCGTTTCGATCGGGGGACAATCATATCTCCTCGTCCCGGAAT
>BACX01000153.1 GCA_000333335.1 Sphingomonas-like bacterium B12
TATTTCTATCGAGAAGGCACGATCGATCGGCTCGGGAAGCCGACGCTAGATCGCGGCGCATATCGACACGCCGAACGGGTTCGTCGCGCGAATCTGCCTCTCGGGGAGACCGCCCAAGATCGGTTGTCTGCGGCGCTATTGTGATCCCAATAGCCGTCGATCGGCATCTCCCTTGTTGGCGCCAGCAACGGTATCGACCCGCTGTCATAAACCTGCAAAGAATGTGACGCAGTTTGGCGTATCACAGTGTCATTGACTGCGAGTTGGATGATCGAGCCGCGCCGGATTTACCTGAGGACGGACGTCTGGATTCCCAATAATCCTCACCTACCGGTTCTCATCTACCGAAACGCCGCCGCTTATGATCTGCCGGACATCGGCGCGGCCCTGGAAGAGATGTTCGAACGAAACGGTTGGCGCTTGCTCGGCCGCGGCAACATCCATCGCGACTTTCACTATCATTCGACCGCCCATGAGGCGATCGGGATAGCCTCGGGTTCTGCCATATTGGGGCTTGGAGGCAGGCATTCGCCACGGCTGGCTGTCGACGCAGGCGATGTCGTAGTCCTGCCAGCCGGCACCGGTTATGCGCGAATACGAGACAGTTCCGATTTCAGCGTGGTGACGGCTTGCCCAGAGGGGCAGGTGCCCGATTTTTGTCGTCAGATGGCGTCGTTCGAAATCGTGTCGGCCATCGCCGACCTGCCTTACCCGGCGACCGATCCGATTGTTGGTCGACGATCCCGCTAGATTACGAAATCGGCTTCGGTGAGACGGAGTATGCCCGACGGCTCGCCAAACTGCACCTTCCTGCGGACGATATCCTCGATCTCGATGCGATAGGCGGAAGCGACCTCTTCCGGCGTGACGTGGCTGCGCCCCGAAAGCCGCGACAAGACCTGGCGAGTTATTGTGACGCGGACGGGACCTTCATCCGTCCTGACAGTCATCTCCAGGTCCCCTGTTCCGGTCATTACGTGCTCCGACATCGATCCGCTCCGGCGTTGAACATGCCGTTGCGGGAGGAGTTCACCCTGTATCATGTCAGTTGGAGCAGAACAGGCGGGATGATCACCAACACCGACATAGCGATCCGGCTCGTCGTCGCCGCGTTGCTCGGCAGTCTCGTTGGCTTCGAACGGGAGCGGCTGCTGTGGGCGGCAGGCGTTCGAACGCACATGCTGGTCAGCGTCGGCTCGGCCTTGCTGATGATCGTCTCGGCTTACGGCTTTTCTCGGGCAACCGAGATGCCCCATGTAGTGCTGGACCCTTCGCGCGTCGCAGCGCAGGTCGTCTCGGGAATCGGGTTTCTCGGCGCCGGCTCGATCCTGCTTCGCGGTCAGGTCGTGAAGGGTCTGACGACAGCAGCGAGCGTGTGGAGCGTCGCAGCCATTGGCCTGGCGGCAGGTGGCGGGCTCTACTTTGCGGCGGCATTGGCGACCGGTATCATCCTGCTGATCCTGATCGGCATCAAGCCGCTGGAGGACGCCTATCGTTCCCGGGTGCAGAGCGCGGTGGTCAGGGTGCTGGCGGAGCGCGGATCGGTAGAACCGGACAATGTCAAAAAGCTCCTCGGTGTCCGCGGCAGCCAACTTCGTCGTATCGTCACGATCCCGGCCGAGGACGAGCTGGAGGAGACAAGGCTCCATCTGACCAGGGTGTCGCAGCGCGACATTCGATTGGGTGTCTCACGACTGAAGGACGCTCCCGGCATCCATTCGGTTGAGGTCGAGAAGCGGAAGGCGGCAGAGACGGAATAGGCTTCTCGCCTTATTGCGGCGGCGGGTGGTCCTGAGCTGCGTCCGGAACGGTCGAAGCGGTGCGTCGGGCGCCGCCGTCGTGGCTGATCAGGATTGCGCCGACCGCCACGACGCAGCAGGCGCCGATGCGCCAGGCGGTCAGACGCTCGTGCAGGAAGAAGCGAGCGATCAGCGCCGCGAAGACGACGCTGGTCTCTCGTAGCGCCGACACGGATCCCATTGGCCCAAGCGACATCGCGAAGATCACGATACCGTAGGCGACCAGCGAGACGATGCCGCCACCGGCCGCGACCGCAGTCTCCCGTGGACCGCGCAGAAGGCTGCGCCAGCCGCGCAAGACGGCGTAAACGGGCGGCGCAATCACGCCCCACAGGAGGCACATCCACACCGTGTATCCGACTGGCGAGCCGGACAGGCGGACACCGATGCCGTCGGTCACGCTATAGGCGCCGATGAAACATCCTGTCGCGAGCGCGTAAGGAAGGCTGCCCCACCCGGCAGTCCGTCCCTGGAAGGCA
>BACX01000152.1 GCA_000333335.1 Sphingomonas-like bacterium B12
ATGCCTGGTCGGCCGGCACGGCGAGCGTATCCCGGTGATCAACCCGTCGACCGGAGAGATCCTCACCAGCGTCGCGAACGGGTCGGTGCGTATCACCGCCTCGTCCAGAGGCAAGGTGATCGCCAGCACGCTGATCCGCGCCAACCGCCGCGCGACTTTGGCGATCCCGAACGCGCACCTGTGGTCGCCCGACGATCCCTTCCTCTACGATCTCACCGCAGAGCTGGTGACGGTGAAAGATCCGTATGCGGGCATCGCCGATCGCGACCACAATGCCTACGACGCGCGCTTCACGAAGCGCGAGGACGAGACATACGCGGCGGCCCAGCCGACCGGCGCGGTGCGCGACAAGGTCGAGACCTATTTCGGCATGCGCAAGGTCTCGGTCGGTCCCGGCACGATCGCCGGCCAGCCGATGATCCTGCTCAACAACAAGCCGCTGTTCAACAACGGCACGCTCGATCAGGGCTGGTGGCCCGACGGCCTGCTCACCCCGCCGTCCGAAGAGGCGATGAAGAGCGACCTCGTCTTCCTGAAGTCGGCCGGCTTCAACATGGTCCGCAAGCACATCAAGGTGGAGCCCGCGCGATATTATTACGACGCCGACCATCTCGGCATGCTGATCTGGCAGGACATGCCGTCGGGCGGCGGCGAGGACCAGTTCATCACCGGCACCAGCCAGGCGCAGGCGGTGATGTCGTCCGACATGATGGGCGAGAACCAGAACGAGCTGACCCGCATGGTCGGCGAACTGGCGGCCTTCCCGTCGATCGTGCTGTGGGTGGGGTCACACGGAAGCTGGGGTCAGTACGATAGCGCCACGCTCGCGCGATACGTGAAGGGCATGGACC
>BACX01000151.1 GCA_000333335.1 Sphingomonas-like bacterium B12
GCCGATCGCGACAACCGTGTCGATCAACTCAAGCGTCGGCACATTGAGGACGCACTCGCCGCTGCCACGGATCAGATCGAAGCTGTGGTTGCGCCCCGAGATCATGCAGGCGACCAGCGACGGGTTGAACTCCAGGATCGCGTGCCAACCGAGCGTCATGACGTTCCGCTCGCCCTTGTGACACGAGGTGACGAGCAGGACCGGACCTGGCTCGAGATAAGCGCGCGCCCGGTGGACGGGGAGATCGACCTTCCTGTGGACCATTCACGGCAAACGCGTCACGTTCGGCATCGGTCCTTCATTCCGCTCGCTCACGACTACTGAAACCATCGCGCACGCTGCCGGTTGGAAATGTTCGATCCAGAGATCAACATGCCCGAGCGCCCCCGCATCATATGCCTCATGTCGTCCTCGATCGACGGAGGTCTGCATGCTAGCCGGTGCACGGCGAGCCCGGACGGGTCGGTCAAGGACTGGAGCGGCTTTTACGAGAAGCTGCATGGGGAACATGGCGGAGACGCTTGGCTCGTCGGACGGACGACGATGGCCGAGATGTCGAAGGGCGAGCCTCACGCGCCAGCGGAACCCGGCGAATTGGAGCGCCCCCATCACTTCGCGCAGCGGTACGCCAATCAATATGCGATCGCAGTCGACACTCAAGGCCAGCTGCATTTTCGGGACTCGGAGATCGGCGGTGACCATGCGGTCGTGTTGCTCGGCGGCGGTGTCAGCGACGAGCACCTCGCGGAATTCACGGAAGACAGCGTCTCCTACATCGTCTCAGAGAACGATAGGGTGAACCTCCGGGCGTCCCTCAAGACTCTGCGCTCGGAACTCGGGATAGAGACGCTTCTGCTGGAGGGCGGCGCGGCGATCAACGGCAGATTCCTGGCCGAGGGGCTCGTCGACGAGTTCCACGTCGTTGTCGCTCCGACGCTCGACGCGCTTCAGGACATGGAGGCCATCGTCTCGTACGGAGAGCACGGCCTGAAGGGCCACGTCCAGCTATCTCTGCTTGACTGCCGCCGGCTCGACCATGGCGCGGTCCATCTCAAATACGCGGTGACTTCTGCCTCGTCCTGAAACGGACGGCTCGCCGGCTCCCGGGAGACAAGGACGACCCGAAGCTTGTTGCGCTGCTCCGGTTCGCACGACGAGGCGGGACATCGGTTGGCAGCCTAACTTACCCCTTGGAGGCTCCAACGAAACCGGGGCGGTTCAATATAGGCTTTTAGGGGAGGCTGAGCTACGCGCTCTCACTGGGTTTCTGAGCTTTGTCATTCTGGCGGGTCTCCACCATAACTGAGCTCTAGCGGGCATTCGCTCCACCGCCTCGGGCGGCGAATAGGGCGACCCGAGGGCCGCCCCGTTTATTCACGGTGATGCATGTGATCGTAATGCATCGGATGGTGCATGTGATGATGCATCATGTGGTGGTGCATCATGCGGTGATGGTAGGTTTTCGCTTGGGCAAGCGTTCCAGACGCGAGCGTGCTGGCGAGAACAGATACAGCTAGGATGGCACAACGCATGGTGTTGTCTCCGGGGCGCGCAACTTGCGGGCTACACGCTGACGAACTCGCCTCGCGATAGTTCCTGCACGTTCGCCAG
>BACX01000150.1 GCA_000333335.1 Sphingomonas-like bacterium B12
TTCCTGTGCCTCGCGGCGCTGTACGAAAGCTGGTCGATCCCGATCTCGGTGCTGATGGTGATCCCGCTCGGCGTGGTCGGCGCGGTGCTGGCGGTGCTGGTGCGCGGCCTCAACAATGACATCTACTTCCAGGTCGGCCTGCTCACCACGATCGGCCTGTCGGCGAAAAACGCCATCCTGATCGTCGAGTTCGCCGAATTCGCCGAGGAGCGCGGCAAGACGCCGATCGAGGCCGCGCTGGAGGCCGCCAAGCTGCGTCTACGCCCGATCCTGATGACCAGCCTCGCCTTCGTGGCCGGCGTCATCCCGCTCGCCATCGCGACGGGAGCCGGCGCCGCGAGCCGTGTCGCGATCGGCACAGCGGTGGTCGGCGGCATGATCACCGCGACCAGCCTCGCCATCTTTTTCGTGCCGATGTTCTTCGTTCTGGTCCGCTGGCTCTTCACCCGCGGCGGCAAAAAGAGCCACCACGAGACGATATCGGAGGCGTGAGCGTTACCATTCGATATGACACCGTAGTCATGTTTGACGCGGGCGATTGCAAAGATTAGCGGGGCGATTGCAGGAGTGGAATCGCCACCCGGCGGGCGCGGTCGAGGGCCGCGCGGACGTCCGCAAGGATGTCGCGAGATAAACCGGGCGGCGGCAGCCGACCCGCTCCGTCCGCGCCCGCCTTACCGCCTCACGACGGCATAAAGCAGCATCGAGGCGAGGATCACGGCGATCAGTCCGCCGATCTCCGCCCAGCTGCCGAGCGCGATCGCGGCCAGCATCGACGCCACGCCCAGCACCACCCACAGCCCCAGCCACGGCAAACGCACCGGCGTGCCCGCCTGCGCCACGTCGCGCGCGCGCAGCCGCCATGCCGCGAGACAACCCGCGATGTAGAGCGCGCAACTCGCCAGCGCGGCGAGCACCACCAGTTCCTCGAACGTGCCCGTCGTCGCCAGCAGGATGCCGATCACCGCATGGGCGATGATGGCGTTTGCGGGCACCTGCCGGCTCGACAGGGCGCCGAGCGGCGCCGGCAGGAAACCGTCACGCGCAAAGGCGAAAAGCAGGCGTGGCGCGCCGAGCAGATCGCTACGGAGCCAGATCGCCATCGACAGCGCCGTCCCGATCAGCAGCAGCAGGCCCAGACGCGGGTCGATCAGCGCCATCGCATCGGCGAGCGGTGCCTTCGATCCACCCAGCGCGTCACCCAGCAGCCCCTGCGCCACGCACTGGATCGCGATGTAGGCGACCGTCACGAAACCCATCGCGGCGATCAGCGCGCGCGGCAATGTGCGGGCCGGATCGCGCACCTCCCCGCTCGCGCCAAGCGAAGTCTCCATGCCCTGGAAGGCGAAGAGCGAGAGCAGCACCGCGCGGCCGATCCCGCCCGCATCCGGCGCCGTGCCTGCGGTCAGCTTGGCCGGATCAAGGAAAAACAGGCCGATGCCGACGAACAGCAGCAGCGGCACCAGCTTCACTGTCGCGCCTGCCGCGAGCAGCCGCGAGGCCGTACGCACGCCGAGCAGGTTCATGCCCGCCAGCCCGCCCAGCACGCCGACGATGATCAGCAGGCGCGGCACCGGCCCGGCCAGCCCCGGCGCCAGCTTGGCCAGCGCGTCGGCGAGTCCCGCCGCGATCCCTCCGGCGGCCAGCACGCAGCCGAGCCAGGTGAGGATGCCGGCCACCAGCCCCACCATCGGCCCGAACGCCTCGCCGACATAGCCGTAGGGGCCGCCCGAGGTCGGCACGCGACTGCCGGCTTCAGCGAAGCACAGCACCACGGCCGCCATCGCCAGCGCGCAGAGCAGATAGGCGACGAGCGCGTAAGGCCCCGCCGCCCGCGCCATGCCGGCGGGCAGCGAGAAGATGCCCGCCCCGATCACCGCATTCACTGTGGCGGTGGCGAGCGCGTAGGTGCCGATGCCGCGATCCAGCCCCTCGTCGCGCGTCGCCCCGCCACCGGCCATCAGCGACGCTCCGCCGCCGTCTTGTCCCGCTCGGCACGGAATTCGCTATCCTGCGACCAGTTCGGCCACTCGCGCGAATTGGCGAGATCGCGACCGAGATCGTAGAGCAGCCCGACGTCCTGCGCCATGCCGATGAGATCCCAATCGGCCGACCATTCGTCCGCCGGCTGGTGATATTTGTCACGCGTATAGGCCTTGGCCAGCGCATCCCCGCGCGCGACGCCGCCATTCACCAGATCGCGGCCCGAACCGAAGCTGATCGCCGGCACGCCGCGCTTGGCCATCGAGAAATGGTCGGAGCGATAGAAACCGCCCGCCTCGACGCGCGGATCGGGCGTGTAGGTGCGGCCCTTGGCGGCGCCTTCCTTGATCAGGTCGTCGAGCAGCCCGAGCTTGGCGGTGCCCGAAATGGTGAAGTCCTTGGCGGGGCCGGACACGGAAAGCGCGTCCATGTTGATCACGCCCGCCGTCGTCGCCAGCGGATAGACCGGATCGGACGCATAATATTCGGAGCCGAGCAGCCCCTTCTCCTCCGCCGTCACGGCCATGAAGACGAGGCTGCGATCGGTGCGCGGCAGCGAGGCGAAGGTGCGCGCCAGCTCCAGCAGGGCCGCCTGCCCGGTGCCGTTGTCCACCGCGCCGTTATAGATGCGATCGCCCTTCGCATCGGGCGCGCCGACGCCGAGATGATCCCAATGCGCGGTATACATCACCGTCTCGTTCGGATGACCCTTGCCGGTCAGCCGCGCCAGCACGTTGTGCGAGGTGATGGTGGAGACGTTGGCGGCGTAGTGCGCGTTCATCGAGGCCTTCAGCTCGACAGGCTTGAAGTCGCGCGTCTGCGCCTGCTTCTTCAGCGCCTCGAAATCGAGGCCCGATGCCTGGAACAGCTTCACCGCTAGGTCGCGCTGGATCCACGCCTCCATCGGCGTGTGGCTGGCGCGCGGATCCTTGCGGACGATGTCGAACTGGGTGTTGGTGTTGCTGTTCTTGACGGTCGCCCAGCCGTAGGAGGCGGGATCGGTCTCGTGGATCACGATCACGCCTGCCGCGCCCTGCCGCGCGCCTTCCTCATATTTGTAGGTCCAGCGGCCGTAATAGGTCATCGCCTTGCCGCCGAAATCGCCCTGCCCGGTCTCGTAATCAGGATCGTTGACCAGCACGACCATGATCTTGCCGTGGAGGTCGACGCCCTTGAAATCGTCCCACTTGCGTTCGGGCGCCTTCACGCCGTAGCCGACGAAGACGAGCGGAGCCTTGTCGAGCGCGACCGTCTTCTCCCCGTCCATGGGCGCGCGGATCGCGATCTCGGTGCCTTGGGTGAGCGGGGTCTTCGTACCCGCGATGTCCATCGATACGTCCGGCTGGCCGGCGATCTCGGACCGGAGCAGCGGTACATCCTGCGTCCAGCCGCGCTTACCGTTCTTCAGGGCGCCGCCCGGCTCCAGCCCGGCCGCGCGGAACTGCTGCTCCAGATAGTCGACCGTCTTGGTCTCGCCCGCCGTGGCCGGTCCCCGCCCCTCGAACGCGTCCGACGACAGGATGCGGATATGGCCGGACAGGCGCTGGGGCGAGAAGACCGGCTCGGTCGGCGTGGCGGCGATCGCCGACGCGGGAATCGTGGTGGCAAGCAGACAGGCGAGCAACGAACGCATCGACAAACCCCTTATTCTGGAGCTGCGAACCTATCCGCCGCGCCCGAAAAGAAAAGCCCGCCGCCGGCCTGGACCGGCAACTCCGACACGGTCGGACGAAATGACGGCCGCATCATGGTTAACAAATCTTTCCAAGACAAAGTCCGGATCAGTGAAGTTCATTCCCCTGCCGGGCAAGATGCGAATCGACCGTCCTTATGCTATCGTGAAGTCTCACCGGGGGGTGATACCTTGACGAAACTGCTCTGCACTCTGCTCGGTCACGATCGGGACGGTCGCCGCGCATGGCATGATGGACTCGATTGGCGCGCTTATTGCCGTCGCTGCGACCTGCCGTTGATCATGGATCACCAGACCCAGAAATGGCGCCCGTTCGAGGCCCGTCGCGACGACAGCCCGTTCCGCAAGCCGCCGCCGGACAACGAAGGGTGATATCGATTTTCGTGGGAAATGCCTGGATGCCCCGCGAGGATTCGAACCTCGATTAACGGAGTCAGAGTCCGGAGTCTTACCTTTAGACGACGGGGCACCAACGGCAGGCGGGCCATCTAGATTCGTGCGGGCGCGCTGTCAACGGCGGATGGCCTGCGGCGAACGGTTCTCACCTATAC
>BACX01000149.1 GCA_000333335.1 Sphingomonas-like bacterium B12
TGACCGATTTCCATCCACTCAAGCAGGCTTCGCCCCGCATCGGCGCGCTGATCCAGAGCCTGCGTCCCGCCGCCCACGCGATCGTCACCGCCGATCTCGGTGGCGGCTTGGGCGTACCCTACGATCCGGCCAAGCCCGCCCCACCCTCGCCGGCCGCNTACGGCGCGATGGTGCGCGAGGCGACCACCGGCTGGGGCTGCCGCCTGATCTTCGAGCCGGGGCGGCTGATCGTCGGCAATGCCGGCGTGCTGCTGACCAGTGTGATCCGGGTGAAGCCCGGCGTGCGCTCTCCCTTCGTGATCGTCGATGCGGCGATGAACGACCTGATGCGCCCGGCGCTCTACGATGCGTGGCACAATATCCGCGCCGTCCGCCCCAAGGGGGATCAGTTCGAGGCCAACGTCGTCGGCCCGGTCTGCGAGACGGGCGACACCTTTGCGATGCAGCGTGGCATGGATCGGGTGGAGGAAGGCGATCGCGTCGCCTTCATGACCGCCGGTGCCTATGCGGCGACGATGGCAAGCACCTACAACAGCCGCCCGCTCACGCCGGAGGTGATGGTTTCCGGTGACCGATGGGCCGTCGTGCGTGCGCGCCAGCCCGTCGAGGCACTGATCGCCGCCGACAGCGTTCCTGCCTGGGCAATCGAACAAACGGAGGAATAATGGTCGCCAAGGTTCGTAAGGCGGTATTTCCGGTCGCAGGCTTCGGCACGCGCTTCCTGCCCGCCACCAAGGCGGTGCCGAAGGAGCTGCTGCCGGTCGTAGACAAGCCGCTGATCCAGTACGCGATCGACGAGGCACTGGCGGCCGGCATCGAGCAGATGATCTTCGTCACCGGGCGCGGCAAGGGGGCGATCGAGGATTATGTCGACACCGCCTTCGAGATCGAGGCCGATCTCGTCGCCAAGAACAAGTCGGCGATCCTCGAACTGATGGCCGAGACCAAGCTCGGGCCGGGGCAGGCCGCCTTCGTCCGGCAGCAGCAGATGGCGGGCCTCGGCCACGCCGTGTGGTGCGCGCGCCATCTTACCGGGGACGAGCCGTTCGCGGTGCTGCTGCCCGACGAATTGCTGTGGAATCCGGCGAAGCCCTGCCTCAGCCAGATGATGGAAAGCTATGAGGCGAAGGGCGGCAGCGTCATCGCGGTCGTGGACGTGCCGAAGGAGCATACCGGCCGCTACGGCATCGTCTCGCCGGGCGACACCGACGGGAAGGCGATCGAGGTGAAGGGCTTCGTCGAGAAGCCCAAGCCGGAAGAGGCGCCCTCGACGCTGGCGGCCGTCGGCCGCTACATCCTCGATCCCAAGGTGATGCGTCTGCTCGAGGGGCAGGAGAAGGGCGCCGGCGGCGAGATCCAGCTGACCGACGCACTGGCGAAGCTGATCGGCGATCAGGCGTTCCACGCCCACATCTTCGAGGGCGCACGCCACGATTGCGGCGAGAAGACCGGCTTCATCCAGGCCAATATCGCGCTGGCGCTGGAGCGCGAGGACATGGCGGGGCCGCTCCGTGCCTTCCTCAAGGGGTTGTAACGGCCGCCGCTTGGCAAGGCGCCCGGACGGGGCGACAAGGGCGTCATGCACAGCCTGCCCGTCTTCCTCCGGCTCGCGGGGCGTCCCGTCATCCTGCTGGGTGACGGCGCCACCGCCGATGCCAAACGCCGTCTGCTCGAACGCGCCGGGGCGGTGGTTGTCGGCGAGGAGGCCGACGCAGCGCTGGCGATCGTCGCGATCGAGGATGAGCGCGAGGCGATGGAGGCGGTCGCCCGGCTGAAGGCGCGAGGCATTCTGGTCAACGCGGTTGATCGGCCGGCTCTGTGTGATTTCACCCTGCCCGCCATCGTCGATCGCGATCCGGTGCTGGTCGCGATCGGTACCGGCGGCACTTCGGCGGGGCTGGCCAAGGCGCTCCGCCAGAGGATCGAAGCATTGCTGCCATCGGGCGTCGGTGCGTTGGCGAACCGGCTGCACGGCGCGCGGACACGGATCAAGGCGCGCTTTCCCGGCGCTGACGCACGGCGGCGCGCGATCGATGCGGCGCTCGATCCCGGCGGCCCTCTCGATCCTTTGGGCACGCCCGTAGCGATCGACGCCTGGCTAGCCTTGCCGGACTCGCACGCTCCGCAGACCGTCACCATCACGCTCCGCTCGGCCGACCCCGACGACCTGACGCTGCGCGAGGCACGCTGGCTGGCGCAGGCCGATGCCGTGCATGTCTGCGACGATGTTCCCACCTCCGTGCGGAACCGGATTCGTGCCGATGCGCGCCAGATCGAAGGCGGCTCTGCGGAAAGCCCGATCGGACTGACCGTCATTTTGAAGGCGGCGGTTTGACGTCGCCTGCACCGCTTCCGCTTGTCGCGGCGCGGCGGGCGCGCTAACGGCCAGAACAGTAGCATGGCTCGCCCTATCCGTCAGACGCCCCGACAGGCCCCCCCGCCTCCGCCCGAGCCGCCCCGCCGTCAACGGAGTGGTTTCGTGAAGGCGTTGATCACCGCCGCCAAGCTGTTCGGCGCCGCCGCTTTCCTCGGGCTGGTCGCGCTCGTCGTGGCGGTGGGCATCGCGATGTCGAGCCTGCCGAGCTTCGATCAGCTGAAATCCTCGCCGAACGGCCAGATGATCCGCGTCCATGCGGTCGACGGCACCGTGTTGGTTTCGCTCGGGCCGAGCTACGGCCAGTGGCTGCGTTCGGACCAGATCCCAGAGGTGATGAAGGACGCGATGATCTCGGTCGAGGATCGCCGCTTCTACGATCATCCCGGCGTCGATCCGATCGGCATCATCCGGTCGATCGGCGTGCGCGCGCAGCGCGGGCACTGGACGCAGGGCGGATCGACGATCACCCAGCAGCTCGCCCGCAACGTCTTCCTGACCAGCAACAAGACCTTCGGGCGCAAGTTCCGCGAGGCGATCATCAGCCTCGCGCTCGAGCGCAAGTTCTCGAAGGACCAGATCCTCGAACTCTACCTCAACAAGGTCTATTTCGGCGGCGGCAGCTACGGCATCGACGCCGCCAGCCGGAAGTTCTTCGGCCACGGCGCCGATCACCTGAGCCTGGGCGAAGCCTCGATCATCGCCGGTCTCGTCAAGGCGCCGTCCAACTATTCGCCCACCGCCGACGCGCAGGCCGCCGTCGATCGCGCGGGCGTGGTGCTGGAAACGATGGTCGAGACCGGCAAGATCACCAATGCCGAGGCACAGGCCGCGCAGCCGTCCGCCGTGAAGCTCGCGCCGGAGCCGAAGCAGAACAGCGTCCGCTACTTCACCGACTGGGCGCTGCCGCAGCTCAACACGCTGATCGACGACCAGACCGATCCGCTCGACGTGTGGACCACGCTCGATCTCAACATGCAGCGGCAGGCCGACAAGGCGATCGGAGCGGACACGCCCGCCGGGCTGCAGGGCGCGCTCGTGTCGATGGAGCGCGACGGCGCGGTGCGCGCGATGGTGGGCGGCAAGGACTACATCTCGTCCAACTACAACCGCGCCGTCACCGCGATGCGCCAGCCGGGATCGGCGTGGAAACTGTTCGTCTATCTCGCGGCGATCGAGGCGGGCCACAAGCCCGACGAGGCGATCGTCGACGAGCCGGTGACGATCGACGGCTGGAGCCCGCGCAACGACGAGCGCACCTATTCGGGCCAGATCAACATCCGCACCGCCTTCGCCTTCTCGCTCAACACGGTGGCGGCGAAGCTCGGTCAGGCGGTGGGCTTCGAGACCGTCGCCGACATGGCGCGCCGGTTCGGCATCTCGACCCCGATCAACACGCATCCGGCGATGGTGCTGGGCACCTCCGACGTCCACCTGATCGACATGGTCCGTGCCTTCGCCGAGATCGACAACAAGGGCGCCATGGTGCAGCCCTATGCGATCGAGAAGGTGGTCGGGCCGGACAACAAGCTGCTGTATCAGCACACGCCGCCCGAAAATCGCGTGCTGGTGGCGCCGTGGGTGGCGGCCGAGATGACCGACCTGTTGCAGACCGCCGTCAACACCGGCACCGCGCGCGCCGCGCAGATCGGACGGCCGGTGGCGGGCAAGACCGGCACCACCTCGACCAACCGAGACGGCTGGTTCCTCGGCTTCTCGTCGGGCCTCACCACCGGCGTGTGGATGGGTCGCGACGATGCCAAGCCCAACCCCGGCCTGTATGGCGGCCGCGCGCCGGCACGCGCCTTCGCCGATTACATGAAGGTCGCGGTCGCGACCCGCCCGGTGGAGCAGTTCGACACGCAGGTGACGCTGCCCGAATGGCAGCTCGAGCCGGACGACGAGGCCTATTATGGCCAGCCCGACAGCGGCATCCCGACGATCGACGCCAATGGGCAGGTGATCGAGCAGGGCGGCGATCAGGGCCAGCCGATGAGCGATGGCGGCGATCAGGGCTATCCCTCGCAGCAGCAGCCGGCGCCGCAGCAGCAAGGTGGCGGTCGTCGCCAGCCGCAGCAGGATGACGATTGGCAGGGTCCGCCCCCGCCGCCCCCGCCCGGCCAGCGGCTCGACCAGAATTGGCTGAACGGCGTGCTCGGCCGCAAGGGCAACGCCAATCCGCCGCAGCATGGCGGCGGCACGCCTCAGCCCAACCAGTAGAGCCCGGCGCCGTGCGCGCTTAGCCAATCGCGCGCAGGCCTGGGATCGCGGCCGTAGAGCCGCTTCTCCGCCGCGCGGAAGGCGGGCGAGTGATCCATGTGCAACCGGTGCGCCACCTCGTGCGCGACCGTTGAGCTGAGCACGAAAGGCGGCGCCAGGATGAGCCGCCACGAATAGCGGATGTCACCGTTGGCGGAGCAGCTTCCCCAGCGCGTCCGCGGATCGCCGATCGCGACGCGGCCGACCGTGACGCCGGCCTCGACGGCGATGGCCCGGGTTTCCGCCTCCAGCTGTCGAAGCGCCTCGCCGCGAAGCCAGGCCACCACCCGCTTCGCCACCGATTCGGCCGGCCCGCCGACGTGCAGGCGATCGCCCTCCAGCCGGACGATGCGCGAATGTTCGGGCGACCAGTCCACCACCACATCCTCACCGCGAAACGATATGGTCGCACCCGGCTCGATGCGCTGCGGGCGTGGGAGCTTGGCCAGCTGCGCCTCGATCCAGTCGCGATGCTGCTCCGCCCAGGCGCGCCCGCTCCGCTCCGACGCGCGGCGCGGCAGCGTCAGCCGGACGTCGCCGGTGCGCGGATCGATGGCGAGGCGCATCCGCCGTGCATTGGCGACACGGCGCACCAGCAGCGGACGACGCCCCTCGCCCTCGCCGAAGAAGATCTCAGAGTTCACGCTCGACGATATGGTGTTCGAGGTCGCCGGCTTCATCCTCGGAGACGGTCCAGCCCTTCACCGAAATGCCGGCCTTGTGGACCGAGTCTGGATCGCCGGAGATCAGGTAATGCCATTCGCGCAGCGGCTCGCCACTGGCGAGCAGGCGATAGGCGCAGGTGTTCGGCAGCCAGTCGATCGAGGCGAGCGTGCGCGGTGTGAGCCGTACGCACTCCGGCACATAGGCGTGACGATGCCGGTAATCCTTGCAGCGCCCGGTGCGGCGATCGAGCAGGCGGCAGGCGACGTTGGTGGGGAAGACCTCCCCGGTCACGTCGTCCTCCAGCTTGTGCAGGCAGCATTTGCCGCAGCCGTCGCACACCGCTTCCCACTCCTCGCGGCTCATCTCGTCGAGGCGTTTGGTCTCCCAGAAGCGAGGCGCCAGCGCGGCCATCACCGCACCCACTGGGCAAGCGTATCGGTGACGGCCTTGGCCCCCTGATCGGTCGGCACCATGGCGATCGGCTTCCCGTCCGGCCCGAACAGGATCACCACGCTCGAATGGTTCATCAGGTAACCGCTCGCACCCTTGGCGGGCGGCTGTTTGCTGTAGGAGACGGCATATTCCTTCGCGACCTTCGCGATCTCCTGCTCGCTGCCGGTCAACCCCTTCAGCTCCGGCCCGAAAGCGGCGACATATTGCTTCAGCACCGCCGGCGTATCGCGCGCCGGATCGACGCTGATGAAGATCGGCACCAGCTTCGCCGCCGCGTCCGGGCTGTCCTTGGCGAAGGCATGATAGCCCTGCATCAGCACCTGCAGCGTGGTCGGGCAGACGTCCGGGCAGAAGCTATAGCCGAAATAGATGGCACGGTAGCGGCCGGCAAAATCCTTGTCCGTGACGGGATGGCCATCCTGATCGACCAGCGCGAAGGGTCCGCCGATCGCAGCCCCCTCGAGCGGCGGTTGCGAGACAGGCCCGCGGCACGAGACCAAAGGCAGCATGCCGAGCCAAAGCGCGGCGAAAGCGGTGCGCATGTTCATGACAAGGCCAGCCATGCTTTGCTATGGCCCGCGATGCAAGAACAGGGAGTGACCCAATGAAGCGTGGCGTGCGGGCGGTGATGCTTTCCGCTCTGGTGGCGGCGGCTGCCGTGGTGCCGGCGAACGGCCAGCAATTCACCTCGCAAGGCTACACGTTCCTCAAGGCGGTGAAGGATCGCGACGGCACGAAGGTGACCGACGCGCTCAACACGCCAGGCACGACGGTGATCACCTCGCGCGATGACGACGGCCAAAATGCGCTGCACATCGTCGCCAAGCGCCGCGATCTTCCCTGGCTGCAGTTCATGCTCTCCAAGGGCGCGCCGATGGACGCGCGGGACAATAATGGCGATACCCCGCTGATGGCGGCCACCCGCATCGGCTTCGTCGAGGGCGAGCAGCAGCTTCTCGATGTCGGCGCGCAGGTCGATCTCGCCAACAATCGCGGCGAGACGCCGCTGATCGTCGCCACGCAGGCGCGCGATCTGGGCTCGGTCCGCGTGCTGCTCACCCATGGCGCCGATCCCCGCGTGCAGGACCATGTCGCCGGCCTGTCGGCGATCGATTACGCCAAGCGCGACAACCGCGCGGCGCCGATCCTGAAGCTGCTGCAGGAGGTGAAGCCGGCGGCCAAGAAGCAGGTGTCCGGCCCGACGTTCAACTGAGCGTGGCGATCCGATCCAGATCGGGATCGAGCGCCGCCATCGTCCGCCGCGCTGCGCGGCGGGCGAAGCGCAGCATTTCGGCCTTGCGCCGCGCCGCCGCCATCGGCCGATGCGACGGTTCGCGCAGGATCGCCGCGTCGTAGCGATCCGCCACGATCAGCCCGGCCAGTTCGGGCCGGAACGCCTCGGTCTCGAACGGGGAAAGATCGAACCCCGGCGGCACCGCCCAGAAGAAGCGGTCGCAATAATCGAGATAGTCCGGCCACTTCATGTCGCCGAGCAGATCGGCGCGCGACACCTTGATCTCGACGATGGTCAGGCAGCCTTTGGCATCGACCGCCATGATGTCCGCACGCCGGCCATTGCCGAGCGGCACCTCGCACAGCGCCATACAGTCCGCACGGAACAGCAGACGCGAAACGCCCCGCGCGACGTCCACCGCGATCGGTGGCGCATCGGCGAGGCATTGCGGTTCGGAAGGCTGAGTCGCCATGCCGCCTGATTAGAACATCAGGCGAACGATTTGAAGGTCAGCGGCGAAAAATCAGCGGAAGAAGATGTGGTTGCCGAGCGAGGCGACCCGGATCTTGCCCCAGCCCGGCGAGACGCGGCGGGCGTGGAAGAAGAGGGCCGACGGGGCGACCTGCTTCCACAGTCCCTGGCGGGCGATGGTGGCGACCGCGACGGCGCGCTGCCAGGCGCTGTTGGCGTGGCTCGGCTCCGGAATCGAACCGCCGCGCAGGAAGGAGAACTGGCCCGGCTGGCGGACCACGCCGCACACCGTGCTCGGGAAGCGGCCCGAGGTCGTGCGGTTCATGATCACCTGAGCGACGGCGAGCTGGCCGTTGAGCGGCTCGCCCTTCGATTCGTAGTAGACCGAGCTCGCGAGGCAATCGCCCTGCTCGTCACCGGTCGTCGACGCCGTGTGGGCGGCGACCATGTCCTCGAGCGTCTGCGGGGTCTGGGCGGCCGTGTCGGCATCGGCCTGCGGCGTGATCGGGGAACCGTTGTCCTGCCCGGCCGTTGAGAAATCCTGATCGCGATTCTGAAGCGCGTTCACATCGACGGCGAGGAGAGGAGCCGTCACTGCTGCCAGCATGGCCGTGGCCGAACCCGCGGGAGCGGTGCCTTCGGCGGCGAGGGACGGGACCGCGACGGTCACCGCGCCGAGCAGACAGAAAGAAGACGCCACCGCGAGGGCAGCGCGCGAAAACGTGCGCATCATGATCCGCGAACTTGCGGCAGACCCCGCCCTGGCCCCCCAAAACTCATGGGCCGGATTGTGATCCCCCGACTACGGAAGCCGCTTTTGGAAACTGAGAGCGACAGCCGTTACCGAAATGTGTCGGCCTCTTGGCCCATGCTGCGCTGCACCGTCAACCCGTCGCGGTCATTTCAGCGGCGAACCGTTCGACTCCTGCGACATCAAGCTCGACCACCCAGGAATCGGCGTCAAACCGGCGCCTACGCTCGATATAGGCATTAACCTGCTGGTAATCCTCAATATCTTGTGGTCCGACGGACTGCCATCGGTACGTTCCCGTAACATCGAGAACCCGCTCCAGGAATCCCCTGTGGGCGCCGCGATCGGACAGAACGAGCAGGATCGCGCCCGATTCTCCCTCCCCTTTGGCCAGCACCATACCCGTTCCGCCCTGCCCCTCGATCCGCCGGATCAGGCCGGAAACCTCGATCCGCGAGGCCAGGCGGGCAGTCATCCTCTGTATCCGGGCAGCGACGAGAGCGGGATATGAGAGCGCATGAAGGTGCCGGTTCCCCGCGCGACCTCCTCGCCATCGGCATCGACCAGCCGCGAATCCGCGACCAGTACGCGGCGTCTACCCGAGACCCAGCGCCCCTCCGCGATCAGCGGCCCGGCCTTGACCGGCCGCGTCAGCAGCAGGTTAAACGCGGTGGTGAGCAGGAAGCGATCGCTGACCAGCGTATTCGCCGCATAGAAGGCGGCGTCGTCCAGCATCTTGAAATAGATCGTGCCATGCGCCGCGCCGGCGGCATGGAAGACGCGCTCGTCGACCTCGAAATGGATGCGTGCGAGGCCGGATTCGACAACCTCCAGCCGCGAGGCGAACAGGTGGTTGATCGGCGCCGCAGCGTAGAGCGACTGGAGCGCATCGAAATGCGCGCGTTCCCCCGCCGACGGCGCGTCGGTCACGCCGCGTCGCGCGTTTCGTCGCCAGCGAACAGGGCGTAGAGCGCGTCCGCCGATCCCGCACCGCGCAATTTGGCAACGAACGCCCGGTCGCGAAGCCGCCGGCTGACGCGGGCCAGTGCCTTCAGATGATCGACCCCGGCATCGGGCGGCGACAGCAGCAGGAAGACCAGATCGACCGGCAGCCCGTCGATCGCGGCGAATTCGATCGGCTGGGCCAGCTTGGCGAACAGGCCGACCACATGGGTCAGCCCGTCGATCTTGCCATGGGGGATGGCGACTCCGCCGCCGAATCCGGTTGATCCCAGCCGTTCGCGTTCCCCGAGCCGTTCACCGATGTGGCGGGCGTCGAGATCCGTCTGTCGCGCAGCAAGGCCCGCCAGCATCTGGAACAGCGCCTTCTTGGAAGGCGCCGCCAGATCGTGGAACACGGCGTCATGCGCGAGGATGTTGCTGAAATCGTCCATTCGGAGGCAGTTAACGCGCGTCAGCCCGCCCGGTTCGGCTCGACCCAGCCGATCGTGCCGTCACCCCGTCGATAGACCATGTTGAAGGCGCCCGTGCCGGTGTTGCGAAACAGCAGCGCGCCGGTGTTGCGCAGATCGAGCATCATCACGGCGTCGGATACGGTGGCGTCGGGAACGTCGACCCGCGTCTCGGCGATGATCAGCGGCGCATCGGCGACTTCGGTCTCGTCGTTGCCGCCATCGAACACCGTGTAGCCGGCATTGGCGTCGATCCCGCCATCGATGTCGATGATCTGACCGTTGCCGTTCTTGTCCTTGAGCCGCTTCATGTAGCGTCGCAGCTGCTTTTCGATCTTGTTCGCGGCATCGTCGAAAGCAGGATGCGCCTCCTGCCCCGTGCCGTGTGCCTTGAGCACCACGCCCTGCATCACGTGGGCGACGATATCGCATTTGAAACTGTCGTGCGGGGCCTTGCCGAAGGTGGCGTGGGCCGAGAGCGCTCGCGAGAAATATTTGTCCGCGATGGCGCCCAGCCGATCCGAGACATGCTCCTGAAGAGCCTCGCCGGTGTCGACCTGATGGCCGGAAACGCGGATGTCCATGTCTCGTTCTCCTTCTTGTTATGCGGGAGCGCGGGCTAGGCCTGCCCCCCCGACACGTCAACCGCCGGGGCCAACGCGGCCCAGACGGGATTCACCAACGTCGCGACGAACGCCTGGTGCCGTTCCAATTCTTCCGGACTGGCACCATGCGGACGGGGCGGACGGATCGTGGGGGAGACGGGAACCGCCGCGATATCCGCGACGATCGTCTCGGTGACGGTGATGGCGGCCGAGTCGGCGAGGCCGAGGCCGATCTGGCGCCCGCCCGTCAGCTCGACGTAGAGCTGGGCGAGCAATTGCGCATCGAGCAGCGCGCCATGCTTCACGCGGTGGCTGCGATCGATGCCGTAGCGCGTGCAGAGCGCGTCGAGGCTGTGCTTGGCGCCGGGATGGCGGGTCCGCGCGATGGCGAGGGTGTCGACCATCCGCGCCATATCGACGATCGGCCGGCCGCAGCGCTCCAGCTCGGCATTGAGGAAACCGAAATCGAAGGCGGCATTGTGCGCGACCAGCGGCGAATCGCCGATGAATTCCAGCAGATCCTCGACCGATTCGTGGAAGCGGGGCTTGTCCGACAGGAAGGTGATCGACAGACCATGGACCCGCTCGGCTTCCATCGGCATGTCGCGATCCGGATGGAAATAGGCGTGGTAGCTGCGCCCGGTCTCGACCCGGTTGACGATCTCGATGCAGCCGATCTCGACCAGCCGGTCTCCGTTCGAGGGACTCAGGCCGGTGGTTTCGGTGTCGAAGACGATTTCGCGCATGAGCGACAATATCGGATTCCTCGCGCGCGGAGGCAAGCGAGGAGAGTCATCACTTGCGCCCGCGTTTCGGCCCGGCTGGTGCCGGTATCGATGACGAAATCGGCGCGGCGCCGTTTCTCGCGATCGGGCACCTGCAGCTTCAGGATCTGGGCGAGCCGCGCCTGCGTCATGCCCGGTCGCGCGAGCACGCGGCGGCGCTGCATCCAGGCGGGGGCGGAGACGACGATGGTCGCATCCATCCGCTGCTCGCCGCCTTTCTCGAACAGCAAGGGCACGTCGTCCACCACCAGCGGCTTCGCGCGATGGCGCCGTACGAAATCGCGACGCATCGCATAAACGGCGGGGTGGACGATCGCCTCCAGCCTGCGCAGCGCCTCGCGATTGCCGAACACCGCCTTGCCGAGCGCCGCGCGATCGACACCGCGCGAGCCGGTGGTACCGGGAAAGGCCGCCTCGATATCCGGCAAAAGGCGCCCGCCCGGCCCTTGCAGCCGGTGCACGGCGGCATCCGCATCGAAAACGGGGACGCCGGCGCGGCGCATCATCGCGGCCACGGTGGACTTCCCCATGCCGATCGAGCCAGTGAGGCCGAGCAGGATCATGCGATGAGCTTCGCCCGCAGCTCAGGATCGCGGTCGCGCGGCGGTTCTGCGCCGAAGAAAAGGCGGAAGGCGACCGCCGCCTGGCCGACCAGCATCTCCAGTCCGTCCACCGTGCGCAGGCCCTCGACGCGCGCTCGCTGGAGAAACGGCGTGTCGAGCGGCGCGGTGACGATGTCGTAGGCGATGCTGCCCGGCGGCGCATGGCTGAAATCGAAAGCGAGCGGCGGCTGGCCGGTCATGCCCAGCGAGGTGGCGTTGACGATCAGATCGAGGCAGCCGGCGCGGTCGTCGAAGGCGAAATCGGTGGGCGTCGCGAAATGATCGAGCGGGGCGACATGATGTTCGCCCTCGGCCAACTCGGCGAGCAGCGTCTCGGCCTTGCCGGTATCGCGACCGGCGAGCACCAGTACGAAGCCCTCCCCCGCCAGCGCGGAGACGATCGCGCGCGCCGCGCCCCCGGTGCCGAGAACGCGGGCCATGCCAAACAAATGCTGGCGACCGAGAAAGGGTCGCAGGGGCTCCAGAAAGCCCGCCGCGTCGGTGTTGTGCCCGGTCAGCGTGCCATCGGCTTCGCGGACGATCGTGTTCACCGCGCCGATCCTCTCCGCCGAAGGATCGAGCCGATCGATCAGGGGTATGACGGCCTGCTTGTGCGGCATGGTGACGTTGCAGCCGCGCCAGTTCGGATCGGCACGCCGCACGGCGATGTAATCGGCGAGGCCTCCCGCCTTCACATGCGCATGGCGGTAATCGCCGGACAGACCCAGCGCCTCCAGCCAGAAGCGGTGGATCATCGGCGACTTGGATTGCGCGATCGGATCGCCGATCACCTCGGCATATCGGGTCACGCCGGCATCTCGCCGATATCGCGCAGCCAGCCGAGCAGCGGCATCAGCGGCATGCCGAGAATCGTGAACTGGCTGCCCTCGAGCTTCGAGAAAAGCTGGACGCCAGGCCCCTCGATCCGAAAACAGCCGACGCAGCCGGAAATCGCCGGCCATTCGGCATCGAGATAGCTTTCCAGAAACGCACCCGAGAAATCGCGAACCTGCAGCTTCGCGACATCGACATGCCGCCACACCGGCGCGCCATCGCGCGCGCCGACCACAGCGCTCACCAGCCGGTGCGACCCGCCGCGCATCATCCGCAGCTGCTCGGCCGCGCGCTCGCGCGTCTCCGGCTTGTCGAGCATCCGGCCGTCGGCCAGTGCCATCACCGAATCGCTGCCGATCACCGTCCGCCCCGGCATCCGCCGCGACACCGCCACCGCCTTCAGCTCGGCGAGCGCGTCGGCCAGGCCCCGCGCCTCGATCCCTTCGGCCTTCAGCGCCTCCTTGGCGGCATCCTCGTCCACCTGCGGGCGCACCACCTCGAACGGCACGGCGGCCGCCTCCAGCATCGCCCGACGCGACGCGCTTCCCGACGCCAATACGATCATATGAAGATCCTCATACCTTGGCCGGCATCTTGTCGCGCCGTTCGGTGACGAGGTTGATGATCGCCGCCGCCGTCTCCTCGATCGAGCGACGGGTGACGTCGATCGTCGGCCAGCCATAATCGGAAAACATGCGGCGCGCATAGGCCAGTTCGCGGGTCACGCGATCCTGGTCGACATAGGCGGTCTCGGTCTTTTCGTTGAGCGACAGCAAGCGGTTGCGGCGGATCTGGATCAACCGGTCGGCACTGGTGGTGAGGCCGACGACCAGTGGCTTCTGCAGCGTGAACAGATTGGCCGGTGGCGGGCTTTCGACCACCAGCGGGATGTTCGCCACGCGATAGCCGCGATTGGCGAGATAGATGGAGGTCGGCGTCTTGGACGAGCGCGAGACGCCGGCCAGCACGATGTCCGCCTCCTCCCATTCGTGGGAGTCGATGCCGTCGTCATGCGCGATCGTGTAATGGATCGCCTCGACCCGATCGAAATAAGCGGCGTCGAGCGCGTGCTGCCCGCCTGGCCGGCTGATCGTTTCCTTGCCGAGCAGGCGCGACAGCGCGTCGATCACCGGATCGAGCGCGGACACCGCGTGCAAACCCATCGCATGACATCGCGATTCCAGCCGTCGTCGGACCGTGGAGTTGACAAGCGTGTAGATGACGAGGCCGGGCTTGGCCGAAATCTCGTCCAGCACGCGATCGAGATGGCCTTCGGAGCGCACCATCGGCCAGAAATGCTTGACCGCCTCCACGCCCTCGAACTGGGCGAGGCCGGCCTTGGCGACATTCTCCAGCGTCTCGCCCGTGGAATCCGAGAGAAGGTGGAGGTGAAGGCGCGTCATATCCTCTGGCTTGATCCGTTGCCGCCCGTCCTTGGGCCGAAAGCTGTGGATAAGCATGGGTGACGCCTCGCGACAAGCCGAGGGATATCGCCATGCCAGTGATTCGCTACCGCTGTGTGGCGGTAATCCTATCGATTCGCCCACAAGAGGACCGAGATTCCCCCAGCCTGTGGATAAGAGGGAGGAATCGAATCGACTCGTGCTGACTCCACGAGTCGCCGATTCAGAGCATCTGTTGGCAATCGTGGGTGTTGCGAATAAACCCCGCGACCAAGCCACCCTACTGACTCTCAACCACCCATGAATCTAAATAAGGAATGATATGGGGTCCGGACCTGATCGCCCTCTCCTCGCCGTCCTGAAGGGCGAGCGACGCGATCCTCCGCCTGTCTGGCTCATGCGCCAGGCCGGGCGCTACCTGCCCGAATATCGCGAGCTGAGGGCGACCAAGGGCGGATTCCTCGAACTGTGCTACGATCCGGAGGCCGCCGCCGAGGTAACGCTCCAGCCGATCCGCCGTTTCGGCTTCGACGGTGCGATCCTGTTTTCCGACATCCTCGTCATTCCCCATGCGCTGGGTCAGGATCTCAGCTTCACCGCTGGGGAAGGCCCTGGCCTCGCCCCTCCCCTCAAGGATATGCCGCTGGAGCGCCTGCAGGGGGCCGCAAAACGCCTGCAGCCCATCTACGAGACCGTGAGGCGGGTCGCGGTCGCTCTGCCGCCTG
>BACX01000148.1 GCA_000333335.1 Sphingomonas-like bacterium B12
AACGAATTAGGCCTCGATCCGGAGATGCTCAAGCGGCCGGTCAATGTCGCTTTTCGGCGGCGAGAAAGAAGCGCAACGAGATGGTGCAGATGGGCATCATCGGCCCCAAGCTCGCCATCCTCGACGAGACCGACAGCGGCCTCGACATCGATGCGCTGAAGACGGTGGGCCACGGCATCAACACGATCATGCGCCGGCCGGACCGCGCCGTGCTGCTGATCACCCACTATCAGCGGCTGCTCGATTATGTGAAGCCGGACTTCGTGCACGTGCTGGCGAACGGCCGCATCGTCCGCTCGGGCGGGCCGGAGCTGGCGCTGGAGCTGGAGCGCGAGGGCTACGGAGCGATCGCGGCATGAGCGACCTGCCCACCCGGCGCGACGAGGCGTGGCGCTATTCCGATCTGGAGGCGGCGGCGGCCGTGTGGCCGGTGGCGACGCGCCGCCATATCGTCGCGCCGGGCGAGACGCTGACGCTGCCGATCCTGATCGACGGCGATGCCGATAGCGTCGGCATCGAGGATCATGCGATCGAGGTCGGCGCGGGCGCTCAGGTTCAGGCGCAGGTGGCGGTGACGGGCGGCAGACTCGGTCGCGTCTCGATCGCGGTGAAGCTGGGCAAGGGCGCGCATCTGTCGCTGGCCGGCGTGATCGTCGGCGGGGGCAGCGAGACGCACGAGATCGTCACCCACGTCACCCATGCCGAGCCCGACGCCACCAGTGAGCAGACCGTGCGCATCATTCTCGGCGGGCAGGCGACCGGCTCCTATCTCGGCAAGGTCGCGGTCGCGCGCGGCGCGCAGGGGACGGATGCGGTGCAGTCGGCCAAGGCGATGCTGCTGAACCGCACCGCCACCGCCAATTTGAAGCCCGAGCTGGAAATCTACGCCGACGACGTGAAGTGCGCGCACGGCGCCACCGTCGGCGAGCTGGACGCGCAGGCGCTCTTCTATCTCGCCTCGCGCGGCATTGCGCCTGCCGAGGCCAAGACGCTGCTGCTGCGCGCCTTCGTCGGCGGGCTGTTCGACGAGGACAGCGATTTCGCCGCCGCGATCGACCGGGCGCTGGAGCGTATCCTATGAGCACGATGGTTTCGGATCGCCCGCTCGATCGCGTCGACGACTTCCCGGCGATCCCGGCGGGCTGGGCCTATCTCGACACGGCCGCGACCGCGCAGAAGCCGACGCCGGTGGTCGACGCGATCGACCGCGCCTATCGTGAGACCTATGCCACCGTGCATCGCGGCGTGTACCAGCGCTCGGCGGACATGACGCTCGCCTACGAAGCAGCGCGGCGGCGGGTGGCACAGTTCATCGGCGCGGCCTCCGACAAGGAGATCGTGTTCGTGCGCGGCGCGACCGAGGCGATCAACCTCGTCGCGCAGAGCTGGGGCCTCAGCCACCTGAAGCCCGGCGACCGCATCCTGCTCTCGACGCTGGAGCATCATTCCAACATCGTGCCGTGGCAGCTGATCCGCGAACGCACCGGCCTGATCATCGACGTCTGCCCGCTGACCGAGGACGGCCGCATCGATCTCGACGCCGCCGAGCGGATGCTGACGCGCGAGCACAAATTGGTGGCGCTGGCGCACGTCTCGAACGTGCTGGGCTCGGTGCTCGACGTGAAGTGCGCCGCCGATCTCGCGCATGCGGTCGGCGCCAAGATCCTGATCGACGGCTGCCAGGCGGTGCCGCGCCTGCCCGTAGACGTGCAGGCGCTCGGCGTTGATTTCTACGCTTTCTCCGGCCACAAGCTCTACGGGCCGACCGGGATCGGCGTGCTGTGGGCGCGGGCCGATATCCTCGATTCGATGCCGCCATGGCAGGGCGGCGGGTCGATGATCGACAAGGTGACGTTCGAGCAGACCACCTACCTCCCCGCCCCCGCCCGTTTCGAGGCGGGGACGCCGCATATCGTCGGCGTGGTCGGCCTCCATGCCGCCATCGACTATGTCGAGAGCATCGGGCTGGAGGCGATCCACGCGCACGAAACCGCTCTGGTGGCGGAGACGCGCGCGGCGTTGGCGGGCATCAACTCGGTGCGGGTGTTCGGGCCGGAAGACTCGGCCGGGATCGTCAGCTTCGCGATTCAAGGGGTTCATCCCCACGACATCGGCACCATATTGGACGAGAGCCGGGTGGCGATCCGGGCGGGGCATCATTGCGCGCAGCCGCTTATGCAGGCTCTGGGCGTCGATGCGACCGCGCGGGCGAGCTTCGGCGTCTATAATGGCCCTGCGGACGTGCAGGCGCTGGTCGAGGGCATCGAGCGTGTTACGCGGATTTTTGGCTAGGTTCAGACGAATGAGCGACAGCGAGATCAGGATCGAGGAAGTGGCACAGGCGCCGGACAAGCCCGAGCGCCCGCGCCTCGATGACAGCGACGTGCGCGCCAATGGCAGCGAGATGGTGAAGCGTGCGGTCGATTATCTCGACGGCTTCTACAATCCCAAGCCCGCCGTCCCGGCGTCGGCCGAGGACGAGCAGCCCGGCGGCGCGCTCTACGAGGCGGTGATCGAGGGGTTGAAGGACATCTACGATCCCGAGATTCCGGTGAACATCTACGATCTCGGCCTGATCTACGGGCTGGAGATCGCCGGCGGCCATGCCGTCGTGACGATGACGCTCACAACGCCGCATTGTCCCGTCGCGGAATCGATGCCGGGTGAGGTCGAGATGCGCGTCGGCGCGGTGCCGGGCGTCGGATCGGCCGAGGTCAATCTCGTCTGGGATCCGCCATGGGACCCGCAGAAGATGTCCGACGAGGCCAAGCTCGAACTGGGGATGCTGTGATGACCACGACCACCACACGCCGCCCCCGCCCCGCCGCGCTGACCCTCACCCCATCGGCCGAGGCGCGCATCGCCGAGCTGATGGGCAAGGCTCCCGAAGGCGCTGTCGGCGTCAAGCTCTCGACTCCGCGCCGGGGCTGCTCGGGCCTGGCCTATTCGGTCGATTACGTGACCGAGGCCGATCCGATGGACGAGCGGATCGAGACGCCCGGCGGCACCTTCTTCGTCGACGGCGGATCGGTACTCTACCTGATCGGATCGACGATGAATTGGGTGGAAGACGATTTCACCGCCGGCTTCGTGTTCGAGAACCCGAACGCAAAGGGGAGCTGCGGCTGCGGCGAAAGCTTCATGGTCTGATGAGGTTGCGGCCGTAGCCCCGTAACGCTACGGCCCGGCGCGATGTTGCCCGGTCTCTCGCATATCCGCGCCTGGATCTTCGATCTCGACAACACGCTGTACCCGGCGTCGGCGGACCTGTTCGGGCTGATGGACAAGCGCATGACCGCCTATGTCGCCCGCACGCTCGGGATCGACGACATGGCGGAGGCCTACGCGCTCCAGAAGAGCTATTTCCAGCAGCACGGCACCACGATGGCGGGGCTGATGGCCGAGCATGCCATCGATCCGCACCATTATCTCGCCGACGTTCACGACATCGATCTCTCGGTGCTGGCCGAGGATGCCCGCCTCGCCCGGCTGATCGCGCGATTGCCCGGCCGCAAGCTGATCTTCACCAACGGCGACGAGCCTTATGCCCGCAAGGTGCTGGCCCGGCTCGGCCTATCGGAGACGTTCGAGGCGATCCACGACATCCACGCCAGCGCCTACAAGCCCAAGCCGCATGACGACAGCTACGCGGCGATGATTGCCGGCCTCGGCGTCGATCCGCATGAGAGCGTCTTCGTCGAGGACATGGCGCGCAATCTCGCCCCCGCCAAGGCGCTGGGCATGACGACGGTGTGGCTCGACAATGGCTCCGAACAGGGCCACGACGCCGATCGCTCCTACGTCGACCATCACATCACCGATCTCGCCGACTGGCTCCACTCACTGCTTGGGGACGATTCATGACCGCCGATCTCGCCGCCACCATCGACCAGGCCTGGGAGGCGCGCGACGGCCTCGGCTTCTCCACCACCGGCGCGGTGCGCGAGGCGGTTGAGGAGGCGATCGCTGGCCTCGATGCGGGCACCTACCGCGTCGCCGAGAAGCAGGCCGACGGGAACTGGCATGTCCACCAGTGGCTGAAGAAGGCAGTCCTCCTCTCCTTCCGCCTCAACGACAACGCGATTGTGGACGGCGGCGCGGCCGGTGCCCCCGCCTTCGACAAGGTGCCGAGCAAGTTCGCCGGCTGGGGCGAGGCCGAGTTCCGCGCCGCCGGCTTCCGCGCGGTGCCGGGCGCCATCGCGCGGCGCGGCGCCTTCATCAGCAAGGGCGCGGTGCTGATGCCGAGCTTCGTCAACATCGGTGCCTATGTCGGCGAGGGATCGATGGTCGATGCCTGGGCGACGGTCGGCTCGTGCGCGCAGATCGGCAGCGGCGTGCACCTTTCGGGCGGCGCCGGGATCGGCGGCGTGCTCGAGCCGCTGCAGGCCAATCCGGTGGTGATCGAGGACAATTGCTTCATCGGCGCGCGTGCCGAGGTGGCCGAGGGCGTGATCGTGCGCGAGGGCGCGGTGCTGTCGATGGGCGTCTATCTCGGCGCCTCGACCAAGATCGTCGACCGCGCCACCGGAACCGTGCATCGCGGCGAGGTGCCGGCTTATTCGGTGGTGGTGCCGGGCGCGCTGCCCGATCCCAAGGGCGGCCCCTCGCTCTACTGCGCGGTGATCGTGAAGACGGTCGATGCGCAGACCCGCGCCAAGACCGGCATCAACGAGCTGCTGCGCGATTGATGCGCGGCGCGATCGCGCTCCTGCTCGCATTGCTCCTGCCGGCGGCGGCTTCGGCCGAGCTGCCGGTGGAGCAGGCGCAGGTGGTGCGCAGCTACCCGCACGACACCGGCGCCTTCACCGAGGGCCTGCTGATCCGCGACGGCTGGCTCTACGAGAGCACCGGCTATGACGGCCAGAGCTTCATCCGCAAGAAGGAGCTCGCCACCGGCCGCACCGCCCAGAGCATCCAGATCCCGCCCGGCCTGTTCGGCGAGGGTATCGTCGACTGGGGCGACACGCTCTACAGCTTCGTCTGGCATGGCGAACGGGGCTTCGTCTGGGATCTGAAGAGCCTGAAACAGACCGGTGCCTGGCATTATACCGGCGAAGGCTGGGCGATGACGCAGGACGGACGCCGCATCATCATGTCGGACGGCACGCCGGTGCTACGCTTCCTGCAGCCCGGATCGATGAAGGTGATGCGCCGCCTGACGGTGACGGCGGAAGGCAAGCCGCTCTCGCAGCTCAACGAGCTGGAATATGTCCATGGCGAGATCCTCGCCAACATCTGGCAGACCCGGTACATCGCGCGGATCGATCCGAAGGACGGCCATGTGAAGGGCTGGATCGACGTCGGCGCGCTGTGGGATCAGGTGGGCGTCACCGATCCCGGCGCGGTGCCCAACGGCATCGCCTACGACAAGAAGACCGACAGGCTGTACGTGACCGGCAAGGACTGGCCGACCCTGTTCGAGATCCGGCTGCCCAGCCGACGTTGATTCCCGCGCACCATTTGCGGGGAGGTTACTTCGCCTCCGCCAACAACTTCGCCATCTCCGGCCCGGTCCAGTCCTTGCCCCCGGCGGCACGCCAGACTTCCTTGCCCTTCGAATCGTAGAGCACTGTCACCGGCAGCTCGGCCGCGCCCATCGCGGTCATCAGCTTGTTGGCCTTGTCGGTATAGGCGGTGAGCGCCTTGATGCCGTGCGATTTCCAGAAGGGCTGGACGTCGGCATCGCCGTTCATGTCCTGGCTGACCGCGATCACCGCCATCCTGCCGGTGCTGCTCGCGGCGAGGCTGTCGAGCGCGGGCAACTCCTTCACGCACGGCGCGCACCAGGTCGCCCACAGATTGACCAGCACGGGGTGGCCGCGGAAGGCCGTCAGCGTCGCGGGCGCGCCGCCCGGTTGGGCGAAGGGCATTGCGGGCATCGCCTCGCCCTTGTGGCTGCGATCGACGCCGTCGCCGGCCGGGGCGGTGGGAAAAGCGGGCGGCGGCGCATTGTTGGCGGCGCTTGCTTGCTCGTTGGCGGCCTTGGGCTTATCGCAGCCGGCGATTCCAAGCGCGACGACGAGCGGGAGACAGGCGATTAGCGAGCGCAAGACTAGCTCCAATCAGATGTGGGGCGGGCGCTTCGCCGAAGGCCCGGCCGCGGTGATGCGCGAGATCAATGCCTCGATCCCGTTCGACAAGAGGCTCTGGCGGCAGGACATAGCCGGCTCCAAGGCCCATGTCGCCATGCTTGGCAAACAGGGAATCGTCGCCGAGGCCGATTCGGTTACAATCGCCGAGGGGCTGGATCGCGTCGCCGCCGAATATGAGGCGGACGGCGTCACCGACGATCTCGCGCTCGAAGACATCCACATGGCGACCGAAAGTCGTCTGGCCGAACTGATCGGCGCGACCGCCGGCCGACTCCACACCGCGCGCTCGCGCAACGACCAGGTGGCGACCGACTTCCGCCTGTGGGTCCGCGATTCGATCGACGCGGTGGATGCCGGGCTGAAGGCGCTGCAGCAGGCACTCGTTGCCCGCGCCGAGGAACATGCCGACAGCGTCATGCCGGGGTTCACTCATCTTCAGGCGGCACAGCCAGTGACCCTCGGCCACCATCTGATGGCCTATTACGAGATGGTCCGACGCGACCGCTCGCGCTTCGCCGATGCCCGCGTCCGCATGAACGAGTGTCCGCTCGGCGCCGCCGCGCTGGCCGGCACCGGTTTTCCGATCGACCGACAGTCGACGGCCAGGGCGCTCGATTTCGACCGGCCGACCGCCAATTCGCTCGATTCGGTCTCCGATCGCGACTTCGCGCTCGATTACCTGATGAGCGCCGCGCAGGCCTCGCTGCATCTCAGCCGGCTCGCCGAGGAGATCGTGCTGTGGGCCTCGCAGCCCTTCGGCTTCGTGTCGCTGCCCGATCAATGGTCGACCGGATCGTCGATCATGCCGCAGAAGCGCAACCCCGACGCCGCCGAGCTGGTGCGAGGGCATTCGGGCCGGATCGTCGGCTGCCTGACCAGCTTGATGATCACGATGAAGGGCCTGCCGCTCGCTTATTCGAAGGACATGCAGGACGACAAGCCGCCCGTCTTCGAGGCGCACGATCTGCTGGCGCTGTCGATCGCGGCGATGACCGGCATGATCGAGACCTTGACCTTCCGCACCGACCGGATGCGCGCAGCGGCCGAGGCCGGCTTCTCCACCGCTACCGATCTCGCCGATCGGCTGGTGCGCGTGGCGGGCGTGCCCTTCCGCGAGGCGCATCACATCACCGGCGCGGTGGTGAAGCTCGCCGAAGGCAAGGGCTGCGCGCTGTCCGACCTCAGCCTCGCCGAACTGCAGGCGATCGATCCGCGCATCGACGAAGGGGTGCAGGCCGCGCTATCGGTGGACGCCTCGGTCGCGGCGCGCGCATCCGAGGGCGGCACCGCGCCCGAGCGGGTCCGCCAGGCGATCGCACGGGCGAAGGAGGCTTTGGGATCATGAGGCGGATCGCGATCGCGGCTGTAGCGGCGCTGGTCTTGCTGGCAGGCTGCGGCAAGCGTCCGGTGCTGCGCCCGGCCGACGGCAAGGTGCTGCCCCCCAAGGCACAGAGCGCCGCCGCGCAGCCGAGCGTGGGCGATCTGCTCTCCGTGCCGACCCAGGCCAAGCCGAGCCGCGACGACGAGCTGGTGACCAAATCCACCCCGCTCCAGCCCGACCGTTTCGATCTTCCTCCTCCCGGCTGACATCCCCATGGATCATTTCGACATTCGCGACGGCGCCATGCACGCCGAGGACGTTCCGCTCGACACCATCGCGGACGCGGTGGGCACCCCGGTCTACGTCTATTCGGCGGCGACGATCCGCCGCCACGTCCGTGTGTTCCGCGAGGCTCTGGACGGGCTGGCCCCGGACGGCCAGGGGCCGCTGGTCGCGTTCGCGGTGA
>BACX01000147.1 GCA_000333335.1 Sphingomonas-like bacterium B12
CTTGGCGATGCGGGTGCGCAGTACCTCGAACAGGCGCGGCACCACCACCATCAGGGTCGGGCGCACCTCCTCGATATTGGCGGCGAGCTTGTCCAGGCCTTCCGCATAATAGATCTGCCCGCCAAGCCCGACCGGCAGATGCTGGCCGCCGGTATGCTCGTAGGCGTGGGAGAGCGGCAGGAAGGACAGGAACACCTCGTCCCCCCAGCCGAAATCCTCCGAGACGACACGCGATGCGCCCGCGACATTGTGGAGGATGGCGCCATGATGCTGCATGACGCCACGCGGCGCGCCGCCGGTGCCCGAGGTGTAGATGATGCAGGCGAGGTCGTCGCGCCGGAACGCCCGCGCCGCCTCCGTGCAAGCACCCACATCCGAAGGGGCGTTGGCGAGGGCATCCCAGCTGCAGAATTCGAACGCGCCCTGCTGGCCGATCTTCATCGCCTCCATGCCGATGACCAGGCTCACCTGGCCCGCGCGCAGCACCGCCGGGATCAAAGTCGCGGCGAGCTTCGCCGTCGATACGATCACCGCTCTGGCGCCGCTGTTCTCGATCACATGCGCGTGATCGCGGGTGGTGTTGCTGGTGTAGGCCGGCACGGTGACACAGCCCGCCGCCATGATCGCATAATCGGCGATGCACCATTCCGGTCGGTTCTCGGCGACCAGCAGCACCCGATCGCCGGGCTGCAGCCCCTTGTCCCGCAGCGCCTGCGCCAATGCCGCCACCTGGCGGCCCGCCTCCTGCCAGCTCGTCGGGGTCCAGGCGCCGTCCTGCTTGCGCCAGAGAAACGGCGCATCGCCCTTCTCCGCGACGCGCGCGAAGAACATGGTGACGAGATTGGGGAAATGTTCGAGCAGACGCATGACCTCTCCTCCGCCGATCCAGGTGCCGGCGGTTTCATGACGCTACGGTTTCCGCCGCCTGACCGTGAAGCGCAACCCCTTCGCGGCGCGATAATCGGTTGCGGCGTGCCACTGGCATGGACGATCCCGGCGGGTGCGGTTATCGATCCGTGCGGCGTAACGATGAGGAGTTCGAGCGATGATCCCAACCGGACGCAAGGTCAGCCGGCTTCTGGCCGGCCTCCTCGCCGTCTCGCTCGCTTCCTGCACGACGACGGCGCCGCAGCAGAGCGCCATCGCACCGGCAACGCCCCCGGCGGCGGCCGAACAGCCGCGCATCTTCGTCGCCGCCGCCAATCCGCTGGCGGTGGAGACCGGCCTCGCGACGATGCGCCGGGGCGGCAGCGCGATCGACGCGGCGATTGCGATGCAGGCGATGCTGGCGCTGGTCGAACCGCAAAGCTCCAGCGTCGCGGGCGGTTCGTTCATGACCTATCTGGACGCCGCGACCGGCAAGATCACCGTCTATGACGGCCGCGAGGAAGCGCCGGCCGGGGCCGATCCGGGGATGTTCCTTGGGGCCGACGGCAAGCCGATGCCATTCTCCCAGGCGGTGCTGAGCGGCCGCGCCACCGGCGTGCCTGGCGTGCTCAAGATGCTGGCGCTCGCCCATGACGAGCATGGCAAGCTGCCCTGGAGGGGTCTGTTCGGCGACGCGACGAAGACCGCAACCGACGGCTTCATCGTCTCACCCCGCCTCGCCCGCATGATCCACGGCGATTTCACCGAGAACAGCGCGCCCGACGTGAAGCGCTATTTCTCCAAGCCCGACGGCACTTTGCTCAATGCCGGCGACCGGCTGATCAACCTGCCCTATGCGGATTTCCTGCGCCGGCTGGCCGCTGAGGGAACCGACGCGCTCTATGCCGGGCCGACCGCCGTCAAGCTGGTCGCGCGCACCCATGACGGCCCGCTGCCCGGTACGATGACGCTGGCCGACCTCGCCGCCTATCACCCGGTCGAGCGCGAGGCGATCTGCCGGCCGTACCGCGCCTATCAGGTCTGCGTGCCGCCGCCGCCCTCCAGCGGCGCGGCTCTGCTCGAGCTGCTCGGCATCCTGTCGCACACCGACATCGACAAGCGCGGCCCGAACGATCCGCAGGGCTGGTTCGAGTTCGCCGAGGCGAGCCGGCTGATGTACGCCGATCGCAACCGTTATTTCGGCGATCCCAAGTTCGTCTCGGTGCCTGTGCAGGGCCTGCTGGATCCCGCCTATATCGCCGAGCGCGCGAAGCTGATCGGGGCCGATGCGGCCTCTCCACCGCCCGAGGCCGGCCACCCGGCGGGCGCGCAGGTGGCGGGCATCGACCACACGATCGATCCGACCGGCACCTCGCACATCATCATCCGCGATGCCGCCGGCAACGTCGTGTCGATGACCACCACGGTGGAATCGATCTTCGGCACCGGCCGGATGGTCGACGGCTTCTTCCTCAACAACCAGCTGACCGATTTCGATTTCGCGCCGAAGGATGCGACGGGCCGCCCGGTCGCCAATGCGGTGGCGCCACGCAAGCGCCCGCGCTCGTCGATGACGCCGCTGATCATGCTGGACAAGGACGGTCATTTCGCCGGCGCTTTGGGATCGGCGGGCGGCAGCGCGATCCTCGCTTATGTCGGCAAGTCGATGGTCGGCGCGGTAGACTGGCACATGCCGATGCAGGACGCGATCGCGCTGCCCAATTTGATCGCCACCGGCCCGAATTTCTGGGGCGAAGTGGACAAGTTCCCGCCGGATGTCCTGAGCGCCCTCGCCGCGCGCGGCGTGACGCTGCGCCCAGGACAGGGCGAGGATTCGGGCATCCAGGGCGTGATCGTCCGCGATGGCACGTTCGACGGCGGCTACGACCCCCGCCGCGAGGGTCGCGCCATCACGGAGACGGTGGCGCACTGAGCGCGCACTTCGACTTCGCTCAGTGTGAACGGTTCGTTGTGGGCGAGGCTCGTCTTTTCAGCCCACCGCCTCCGCCAGCGTGGCGAACCCGTCCCGCTCCAGCAGCGGGACCAGCCCCTTGGCGATCCGCTTCGCCAGCCCCGGCCCCTCGTAGACCAGCGCCGAATAGAGCTGGACGAGGCTCGCGCCGGCGCGAATGCGCGCATAGGCGTCCGCCGCCGAGCCGATCCCGCCGGCGGCGATCAGCGGCACTTGGCCGCCCGTCGCGTGGCGGAATTCGCGCAGCTTGGCGAGCGCCAGCGGGCGCAGCGGCTCACCCGACAGGCCACCCTGCTCTTCGGCTAACTTCGAGGACAGTGGCGGGCGTGCAATCGTGGTGTTCGAGACGATCAGCGCATCCACCTTGCGATCGATCACGACGCGGGAGATCGCGCTGATGTCGGCCGCTTCCAGATCGGGCGCGACCTTCAGGAATACCGGCGGCCCCGCCTCGCCGCGCGCGTCCATGACGCCGGCGAGCAGTTCGTCGAGTGCCGCCGCTTCTTGCAGCGCGCGCAGGCCCGGCGTGTTGGGCGACGAGATGTTGATCGTCAGATAGTCGGCGACCGGCGCCATCATGCGGACGCCCGCCGCGTAATCGGCGATGCGATCGGTCGCATCCTTGTTGGCGCCGACGTTGACGCCGACGATCCCTTGCCGTTTGCGCCCCGCCAGTCGCGCGAAGGCCTCCGCCTGCCCGCCATTGTTGAAACCCATGCGGTTGATCACCGCCCGATCCTCGACCAGCCGGAACAGGCGCGGTTGCGGGTTGCCGACCTGAGGCTTCGGCGTCAGCGTCCCCACCTCGACGAAGCCGAAGCCCAGCCCCAGCATCGCGTCCGGCACGCGCGCATCCTTGTCGTAACCCGCCGCGAGGCCGACCGGCGACGGGAAGCGCAACCCCGCAACCTCGGTTGCGAGGCGCGGATCGAAGGCCGGCGCCTTGCGCTTCGGCGCCCTCTCCACCGCAGAGAGCGAGAGCAGATGCGCGCGCTCCGCCTCGAAGCGGAAGACGAGCGGGCGGAGAAGGGGGTAGAGCGCCATGGCATCCGTCGCTATGGGAGCACCGCCCTCCTGTCAAAAGCTACAAAGATTGCACCTGTGAGGCCTTGACCCGGCCCCTTCCCGCGACCACATGGCAATTCGGATCGAATCAGTCTGAATTGAGAACGGATCGCAAGAGGACATGCGGCTTTCCAGCCTTGCCGACTATGCCGTGGTCATGATGGCCGCCGCCGCGCGCCACTGCCCGCATGCGCGCCTGTCCGCGACGATCCTCGCCGCCGAGACCGGCGTGCCGCTCCCCACCGCGCAGAAGCTGGCCGGCAAGCTCGCCGCCGCCGGCCTGCTGGAGACGCAGCGCGGCGCTGCCGGCGGCTTCGTACTGGCGAAGTCGTGCGAGACGATCACGCTCGCCGACATCGTCGAGGCCGTCGAAGGCCCGATCGCGCTCACCGCCTGCGTCGAGGAGGCCAAGCACGATTGCGCGCTCGAAAGCGCCTGCAAGGTCCGCCCGCACTGGGGCGTCGTCAACGAGGCGGTGCGCGGCGCGTTCGCCAACGTCTCGCTCGCCAGCCTCGCCACCCCCGCCCCTGTTTCTCCCGCTCGCGCCGAATTGAGTATCGCGTAATGGCCACCCAGAATCTCGAAGCCCTCGCCGCCGCGGAGAAGCTTTCCACCTACGAGTGGGGCTTCAACACCGAGATCGAGCAGGAGTTCGCGCCCAAGGGGCTGAACGAGGACACCGTCCGCTTCATCTCCGCCAAGAAGAACGAGCCCGAATGGATGCTCGACTGGCGGCTCAAGGCCTTCCGCCTGTGGCAGACGATGGAGGCGCCCGACTGGGCCAAGCTCAACGTACCGCCGATCGATTATCAGGACGCCTACTACTATGCGGCGCCCAAGAAGAAGCCGACGCTCGCCTCGCTGGATGAGGTGGACCCGGAGATCCTGCGCACCTACGAGAAACTCGGCATTCCGATCGCCGAGCAGAAATTGCTCGCCGGTGTCGTCGAGGAGGAAGACCCCGACGCCCCGCCCAAGCGCAAGATCGCGGTCGACGCGGTGTTCGACAGCGTCTCGGTCGCCACCACCTTCCGCGAGGAGCTGAAGAAGGCCGGCGTCATCTTCCTCTCGATCAGCGAGGCGATCCGCGAATATCCCGAGCTGGTGAAGAAGTGGCTCGGCAAGGTCGTGCCCACCCACGACAATTACTTCGCCACGCTCAATTGCGCGGTCTTCTCGGACGGCACCTTCGTCTATGTGCCCGAGGGCGTGCGCTGCCCGATGGAGCTCAGCACCTATTTCCGCATCAATGCGGAGAATACCGGCCAGTTCGAGCGCACGCTGATCGTGGCCGACAAGGGCGCCTACGTCTCCTACCTCGAAGGCTGCACCGCGCCCCAGCGCGACGAGAACCAGCTCCACGCCGCCGTGGTCGAGCTGGTCGCGCTCGACGATGCCGAGATCAAGTACAGCACCGTGCAGAACTGGTATCCGGGCGATGCCGAGGGCAAGGGCGGCATCTACAATTTCGTCACCAAGCGCGCGCTCTGCCAGGGCAGGAACAGCAAGGTGAGCTGGACGCAGGTGGAGACCGGCTCGGCGATCACCTGGAAATATCCGAGCTGCGTGCTGGCGGGCGAGAACAGCGTCGGCGAATTCTATTCGGTCGCCGTCACCACCAACCGCCAGCAGGCCGATACCGGCACCAAGATGATCCATCTCGGCAAGGGCAGCCGATCGACCATCGTGTCGAAGGGCATTTCGGCGGGCCGATCGGACAACACCTATCGCGGCCTCGTCCGCGTCGGGCCGACCGCGGAGGGCGTGCGCAACTTCACCCAATGCGATTCGCTGCTGCTGGGCGATCGATGCGGGGCGCATACGGTGCCCTATATCGAGGTGCGCAATCCGTCGGCGCAGATCGAGCATGAGGCGACCACCTCCAAGATCAGCGACGACCAGCTGTTCTACGCAATGCAGCGCGGGCTGGACCCGGAGGCGGCGGTGGCGCTGATCGTCAACGGCTTCGCGCGCGAGGTGCTGCAGCAGCTGCCGATGGAGTTCGCGGTCGAGGCGCAGAAGCTGCTGGGGATTTCGCTGGAGGGGAGCGTGGGATGATGCCGACTTGGGCGGCCCTCATTGGCATGATTGCGCTTGGTAGTCTGACGCTCTTGGAGGGACGGACTATCTGGCGCTCTGCAAAAT
>BACX01000146.1 GCA_000333335.1 Sphingomonas-like bacterium B12
AGAAAGTCATTGTACATGTCGACCGCAAATGACCGAGAGGCCGGTTCCCCCGCGCAGACCGAGCAGTTCCTGTCGTATCGAACCAGCCGCCGCGGCCTTTTGGCTGGCGGGCTTGCGGTGGTCGCGGGCGCCTCGGTGCCGGCGTTCTCGTTGGATGCCCGCGCGCGGGCCTATCCCAGACTGTCCTATCCCGATGCGCGCCTCTGGCATCTCGACACGCGTCCGACAGTGGAAGGCTTTGCCTCCGGCCCGAACGGCCGCATCTACTACCGGACATACGGACGACGTGACCGCACGCCGGTGCTCGTGCTTCACGGAGGGCCCGCGGGAGGCGAACTCTACATGCGTCCCTATGCCGGCCTGTCGTCGGATCGGCAGGTCGTCACATACGACCAGAGCGGATGCGGCCGTTCAGAGAGCCCCAAGGACCTGTCTCGCTATACCCTGAGCCGCTACGTGGAGGAGGTTGAGGCGGTCCGCTCCCATCTCGGCTTCGAGAAGGTCGTCCTCGTCGGCCACAGCTGGGGAAGTTTCCTCGCCCCAGCCTATACGTCTGCATTCCCGCACCGCGTCTCGGCCTTGGTTCTGGCAGGCGGCGCACGGAGATGGCAGGACTACGCGGTCGCGGCGGAGCATTGGTTGAAGGAGATGGGCCCCGCGGCCGTGGCGACGGTGCGCCATGCCGAAGCCTCCGGGAGGACCGACAGCCCGGCATATGGCCGCCTGCTCGGCGAATACTATGCGCGGCACCTCTGCCGTCTTACTCCCATGCCGCCATGGGTCATCAAGGCCGGCGAGATCGAGGGTAGCAATCCCGTCTACAAGTATCTTAACGGACCGAGCGAATTCCAGTTCACCGGCGCATTCGCGGACATCGACGTGACGGCGCAGCTTCGCTCGATCACCTCCCCCATCCTCGTGACCTGCGGCGAATATGATGAGGCGCCCGCGTTCATAGGCAAGGGCGTGGTCGAGGTCGCGAAGGATGCCCGGCTGCACATATTCCCGGGGCTATCCCACTGCTCCCACATCGAGGATCCAGTTCGCGTGATGGCCGCGACCTCCGCTTTCCTTCGAGATCACGCCTGATCCGCCGGGGCGCGCCGCCACCGCCTCGAACCAGGCGCGCAGGCGCGGCCGGGCGCTCCAATCGATGTTGTCGCTGACCGAGCCGGCGATCGTGAACGCGGCGATGTCTACGAGCGTGGCGCTTGCCGAGGATGCCTTCTCGCTGGAGGGCGAGGTCGGCTTCGTCCAGTTCCTCGCGCTCATGGCCGTTCGCGACGGAGTCGCGCGCACACCGGGCGAACTCGCGACACTGATCGGCTACAACTCCGGCGGTGTCACCCGACTGGTCGACTCCTTGGAGCGCGCAGCCCTGGTGGAACGCCGCCGCAGTCGGGAGGATCGGCGATCGATCGAACTGTCGCTCACGGATCGCGGCCGACGTGTGGCTGCCGACCTCCTGCCTCGCGCCGTCGACCTTTGGAACAGCGTGCTGACCGACTTCTCGCCGGACGAATACCGCACGCTGGTCCGGCTTCTCGAGAAGCTCTTCGCATCGATGCAGGAGCGTCAGGGTTCGCTGATCCGCGACACGTAGGAGTTGAGCATGTCACGAACCTTCCTTGTAACCGGAGCCAGCAAGGGGATCGGCCTTGCCCTGTCCTCGCGTCTGGCGCGCGCGGGCCACCACGTCGTCGGGATCGCCCGTAGCGAGGTCGCGGATTTTCCCGGCACGATGGTGGCTCTCGACCTTGGCGACGAGACGGCGAAGGCACGGCTTCCAGAACTGGCCCGCGAGTTCGCCTTCGACGGCATCGTCAACAATGTGGGATTGGTGAGACCCCAGCGTCTCGGCGAGGTCGAGCTGGACGCGCTGGACGAGGTCATGCGTGTCAATCTGCATCCGGCGATCCTCGCCGCGCAGGCGGCGCTCCCCGGGATGAGGGAACGCGGCTGGGGCCGCATCGTCAACATCTCGAGCCTGACGATCCTCGGGATGCCCGAGCGGACCGCGTATGCCGCAGCGAAGGCGGCGCTTGTGAGCTTCACGCGGAGCTGGGCGCTCGAGCTGGCGACCACCGGGATCACGGTGAACGCGGTCGCGCCCGGACCGACTGAGACCGAGTTGTTCCGCGCGAACAACCGTCCTGGGAGCGAAGGGGAGCAGCGCTACCTCTCCGGTGTGCCGATGGGTCGTTTCGGCCAGCCGGACGAGATCGCGGCCGCGATCGCGTTCCTGCTTTCGGAGGAAGCCGGCTTCATCACGGGTCAGACGCTGTTCGTCGACGGAGGCGCCTCGATCGGGAAGGCCTCGATCCTCTAGCCATGGTGCTTGAGACTCCCCTCGGCCTCGGCGGCCTCGCACGATGCCCGGAGCCGAGAAACTCGATCAAGGTTGCATCATGCAACTATAATCGGGTAGAATGTTCCTATGAAGAGAAAGAGCTTCGCCGGCATGAGCTGCTCGATCGCCCGCGCGCTCGACGAGGTCGGCGAGTGGTGGTCGCTGCTGATCGTCCGGGAGTGCACGCAGGGCACCACGCGGTTCGACGAGTTCCAGCGCGAGCTCGGCGTCGCTCGGAACATCCTCACGGCGCGATTGGACCGTCTCATCGAGCTCGGGATCATAGAGACATTCGCCCTCGAGGACCGTGCCAACACCGTCGGCTACCGCCTAACCGGGAAGGGCGAGGCGCTCTATCCGGTCCTCGCCAGTCTCAAGCAGTGGGGCGACCAGTGGATCAACGACGGCAAGCCCTCGACCGAATGGGTCGAGGATGCGACCGGTGAGCCGCTTGGCGAGATGGTCGTCAGGACCAGTGGCGGCCGCCCGGTGTCTTTTCGCGACATCCGCTACAAGATTGGCCCGGGTGCGATGCCGACGACGCCGGCCACCGTCGAGAACCGCAACCGCCGGGTTCTGGGACGCGACTAGGATCTGGCCGAGCGGGACTGCGCCGGACCCGGCCTCCTCCAGATGAAACCCATCGAGTCCGCCATTACCGCGACCGCAACTCCGCCGGTCTCGCTGAGGGCCGGACCGGGGAGGCCGCGCAACTTCGACGCAGATGAGGCTCTGGCGGCAGCGCTTCGGGTCTTCTGGTCGCATGGATACGAGGGCGCCTCCCTCGCGGAGCTGACCCGCGCCATGGGCATCACAAAGCCCAGTCTCTACAACACGTTTGGCAACAAGGAGGCGCTCTTCCGTCAGGCGTTCGATCTCTACGAGCGTGAGAAGCTCTCCTACATGCGCGCTGCTCTCGAAGCGCCGACGGCGCGCGAAGTCGTCGAGCGTCTTCTGCGCGGAGCCCTCTCCGCCCAGCTTGAAGCGGACGATCCCAAGGGGTGCCTGTCCGTGCTCTCCATCGCCGCGTGCGGCCCCGAGGCCGAGTCAGTTCGCAACGAGGTGGTCGCGCGCCGCGCCTCATCGATTCAGGCGCTCGTCGATCGGCTCAGGCAAGCCAGGGACATCGGGGATCTTCCGCGCGATGCGGATCCGGATGGTTTGGCGCGCCTCGTGTCGGCGATCGTTACCGGGCTATGCGCTCAGGCAGGGAGCGGTGCGACCAGCAGCGAGATACAGGGCTTGGTCGCTGCCGCACTCTCACTCTGGCCGGTATCTCCAGCTCCACATATCAACGGGCGGGTGTGAGGGCGACGCGCCGTCCGTCTCTCGACGTTTGACGAGACGGCGCGCCGGGACATCATTCGCCGACAGCGACAACCATGTCGGAAGCGCGTGCCTCCTGGTCAGCCGAACGTCGTATCAACAGGAATGCCGCAAGGCCCGTCGCAAAGGCGACGATCGCCGCACCGATGCTCGCCATGGCAAAGCCGCCCGCGAAGGCGTCGCCGGCGGCTTCCACGATCTGCGCTCGCATCCCGACCGGGAGTCCGACCAGGGCATCGGAGATGTCTCCGGAGGCGAGCCGCTTCGCGATCGCCGATGTGCGCAGAGGATCGAGGCCCATTCCGGCCGCCAGCCCGGCGAAGCGCAACGAAGCCATCATCGAGAGAGTTGCCCCGAGGCCCGCGACCGCGAGGAGAAGACCGGTAAAGCGCGTCGTCGCGCTGAGCCCGGAGGCCATGCCGGAGCGCTGAGGCGGCACCGCGCCCTGCATTGCCTTCGTCGTCTCGCTGTTCAGCAGGCCCGCTCCCGTGCCGAGAACGATCATGCCGAACGCCGTGCATGAGTAGGAGGCGCCGATCCGGGCGAACGCGTGCAGCAGAATGTCGCCGCACCCCGCCAGCCCCAGACCCAACACCAGGAGCGCGCGGCTAGACAGGTGCTTGGACATCCGGGCGCCGAGGCGGGGCGTCAGAAACATCGGCAGCGCGAACGGGAGCATCGCCAGCCCGGCCTGCGCAGGCTTCATGTGGTAGCTGTTCTGCAGGAAGAGCGGCAGGTAGAAGATCATGACCTGCGCGCCACCGGCATAGCCCAGCATCGCGAAGGCGGCGCCCACGAAGTCGCGGCGCTTGAAGAGCCCGAGATCGACCATCGGTCGCTGCTGGACGAGTTCCACCACGATGAACGCCACGAAGAGCAGTGCCGCGACGCCGATGCGCCACAACACCGACCCGCTGCCCCAGCCGAGGCTGTTGCCGTCGATCAATGCCCAGGTCAGCAGGAACAGGCCGGCGCTGAACGTGGCAATGCCGGGGAGGTCAAGCCGGGTGGACTCGTGATCGGCGGACTCGGGAAGGATCCGCCAGGCGGCGACCATCACGGCGATGCCGATGGGCAGATTCATGAGGAAGATCCATCTCCAGCCGATAGTGGCCGTCATCACGCCACCGACAATCGGCCCGCTGGTGATCGCGATCCCGAGACAGGTTCCCCAGAAGGCGAACGCCCTGGCCCGCTCCGCGCCGGTGAAGGCATGGGAGAGAATGGCAATGCCGGCCGTGAGAAGCAGGCTGGCGCCCACGCCCTGAGCCGCTCGTGCGAGATCGAGCATCAGCGCGGAGGTCGACAGCCCGCAGACGACCGACGCGCCTGTGAAGATCGTCAGCCCGATCAGCGTCGCCCGCTTGCGCCCGTGATGGTCTGCATAGGAACCGGCGGCCATGAGCAGCGCGGAGAAGGTGAGCACGTAGGCGCTCACGACCCACTCGATGTCCGCGAACGTAGCGTTCAGCGACTTGGCGATGGCCGGCAGCGAGACGGCGACCACGTTCGAATCAAGCATGATCAGCGAGCAGACGACCGACGCCGTCAGCAGGATTCCGAAACGGCCGTCACCGGCCCCTTCACGCGAACTCATTTCGATTGCACCGTTTCGTTGGAGGCCAAGTGGGCGGCGGGGAGATCCTGCGTCCGCCATCCCCCGCCCAGCGCCTTGATCAGCAGCACGTCGGCATTCATCCGCAAAAACCGGATGCGCACTAGATCGAGCTTCGCGGCCAGTTCGATGTTCTGCGCGGTGATGACATCGTAGTAGTTCGCGTAGCCCGCCGAGTAGCGGCGTTCCGCTTGGACGCGCGAGCGCGTCGCAGCCTCGACGCCGGCGGCCTGCGTCCCGCTCTCGTCGCCAAGCATGCGGAGCGCCGCCAGATTGTCCTCCACCTCGCCATAGGCGGTGAGGATCGTCTGGCGATAATGTGCCGCCGCCTCGTCGAGTTCGGCGTGCGCCTGCGCATCGACTCCGCGGCGCCGGCCGCCGTCGAAGAGGTTGAGCACACCGGCGGCGCCGGCTGCCCAGACTGTCGCCGGGCCGGTGAAGAGGGCCGCAGGCGCATGGGCCTCGCTGCCGACGAGCCCGCTCAGGCTGATCTGCGGGAAGAAGGCGGCACGGGCGGCGCCGATCTTGTAGTTGGCGGCCTCGACGCGCCGCTCGGCCGCTGCGATGTCGGGGCGCCGCTGGAGGAGATCGCCGGGCAAGACCCTCGCCGTCGCGGGCGGCTGGGTATCGACGATCCGCACGGGCAAGGTGAAATCGGCCGGCGCCTTGCCGGCCAGGATCGCGATGGCATGTTCGAGGCGGGCACGGTTGAGGCGCGCGTCGGTCGCCTTGGTGCGCGCCAGTTCGAGCGCGGTCTGCGCCGCCGACACGTCCGGTTCTGCCGCATAGCCTGCCCTGAACCGCGCCTGCGTCAGCTCGAGCGCATGGGCGTAGGCGGCAACGGTGTCGTCGAGGACAGCCGCCTGCGCGTCATAGCCGCGCAGCGCGAGATAGTCGGCCGCCGCCTCGGCATGCAGGCTGAGCGTGGCCGCGGCGAGATCGCCGGCGCTCGCCTGCGCCTGGTCGCGAGCGACGCGCGCCGTATCCCTCACCCGCCCCCAGACGTCGAGTTCCCAGCTTGCCTGGATGCCGACGACGTCGTCGTCATAGCGCCGGTTGGGCAAGGGATTGGTGACCGCGTGCGACAGATTGCCCGACGTCTCGCCGGCCCGCGCGTCGATCGTCGGATAGAGGTCCGCCCGCGAGATCCTCGCGACCGCACGTGCCTGATCAAAGCGGGCGGCGGCGGCCTCGATGTCCTGGTTGGCATCCGTGACCTGTTGCTCGATCCGATCGAGATCCGGATCGTCGAACACGGTCCACCACGCACCGCGAGGCTGGTCATCGGCGGGCTGCGCCGGGGCCCACCCCGCCGCCTCCTTGAAGGCAGGCGGCGGTGTCGTCGCGGGGACGGTGTAGTGCGGCGCGAACTCGCAGGCCGAGAGCGTAAGCACCAGCGGTGCGATGGCGACGAGGCGCCGGGCGCGGATCACGACGCCGCCTTCGGCTTCGGCGCCTCGACGACGCGGACATTGTCGCCGCTCGCGAGCACGCCCGAGGGGTTGATGGCGACCTGGTCGTTGGCACCGACGCCCGTCAGGATCTCCAGGCTGGTGCCGAAGTCGCGGCCCAGCGTCACCGGCACGATGTTCACCACGCCCTGCCGGCTCACCTTGGCGATTCGCACCCCGTCGGCGCCGAATAGCAGAGCGTTCGACGGGACCTGGACCCCATGTCCCGACGGTGGCAGCTTGAAATGCACCTGCGTGAAGGCGCCCGGGAACAGCGCCCCATCCGCGTTCGGGATGTCGAGCTCGACCTGCAGGGTCCGGCTCGTCGGATCGATCGCCGACGCCGTGCGCGTCACGGTCGCCGGGAAGAGCTTGCCCGGCTTGTCGGGGAACTGCAGATCCGCTCCGGTGCCCTGTCGGATGTCACTCGCATAGCTCTGCGGCACGTCGACGTAGGTGCGCAGCTTGCCGACCGCCGCGATCCGGAAGAGCTCGGAACCCTGGGCCTGGCCCGCGTTGATGAGCGCGCCCACATCGGTGGACCGCGCGGTGATCACGCCCGCGAATGGCGCCACGACGCGCTCGAAGCCCTGAAGCTGGCGAAGGCGCGCCACGTTCGCTTGATTGGAGGCGACCTGGGCTGCGGTCGCGGCAGCTGCGGCGGCACGATCCTCGCCCTCCTGGCGTGAGACCGACTGGGTTTCGACGAGGCTCGCCACACGTGCGGCGGTGCTCTTCGCGACGATCGCGTTCGCCTGCGCGGTCTTCAGATCCGCTTCGGCCTGCCGGAGCTGCTGATCGACCTCGGGAGACTCGATCGTCGCGAGCAACTGGCCGGCCTTCACGTGCGCGCCGATGTCGACCTTCCAGCTCGCGAGGTAGCCGTTGGTGCGGGCGTAGACGGGTGTCTCGTAATCGCCCTTCACCTGACCGGGGAGAACGACCTCCTCGAGCGCCGGCCCAGTCTGGGCGCGTGCCGCGATCACGGTGGTGACACCGGCGGTGCTGGCTTCGCGGTCGAGGGCTGCGCGTGCCTCGCTGCGGGATACCAATCCCCAGACGATGAGGATGGCGGCCAGGAGGGCAGCGACGGCAAGACCCACGATCGCTTTTGGATGCCGGCCAGTCCCCGTTTCGGAGGAAGGCATGGAGAGTTCAGTCATTCTACAACCCTCATTCAGCGGGGGACGGGGACCGGCGGCATGTCGCCGGCCGGAGAGGCTGGGACGCCGCGCTTGCGCATGCCGTGAAGCAGCGCGAAGACGGCGGGGACGAAGGTGAGCGTCGCGATGGTGGCGAAGACGAGGCCGCCGATGACGGCGCGTCCGAGCGGAGCGTTCTGCTCGCCGCCCTCGCCCATCCCCAGCGCCATCGGCAGCATGCCGATGATCATCGCCAGCGCCGTCATGAGCACCGGACGGAAGCGACCGAAGCCCGCGGCGATCGCGGCGGCTATCGGGTCGTCGCCCGCGAGCATGCGGTCTCGGGCAAGACTGACCACGAGGATGCTGTTCGAGGTGGCGACGCCGACGCTCATGATCGCGCCGGTCAGAGCCGGGACGCTGAGATGCGTGCCAGTGACGAACAGCATCCAGACGATGCCGGCCATCGTCGCGGGCAGCGCCGAGATGATGATGAAGGGATCCAGCAGCGACTGGAAATTGACGACGATCAGCAGGTAGACCAGCAGCATGGCGAAGGCGATGCCGTAGAGCAGGCCCGCATAGGACGCCTGCATCGTGGTCACCTGCCCGCGCAGCGTGATCGTCGTGCCCTTCGGCAGCCCCGCCTTGGTAACGTCGGCGACGGCCTTGCGGACGTCGGTGGCGACGCCGCCCAGATCGCGGTCGGCGTTGGTGGCATAAATGTCCATCGCCGGCTGCGCGTTGTAGCGGGTGTCGACAGCAGGGAGGATGCCACGCTTGATGTCGCCGATGCCACCGAGCAACTGACCGTGCGAGGCGGCATCACCCGTGATCGGAATGTTGCGCAGCGAATCCAGCGTGGTGAGATCGGTCTGCGGCGCCTGGCTGACGATAGGGTAGGAGACGCCGCTCTTCGGATCGAGCCAGAAGGTCGGCTGCGTCTGGAAGCTGCCCGACAGCGAGATCAGGAGGTTGTTGGCGACGTCCTTCTGGGTCAGGCCGACATCGCCGATCCGGCTGCGGTCGACCGCCACGTTGAGAGCCGGCGCATCGAGATCCTGCTGGATCCGGGCGTCCGCGATACCGGGGATCCGCTTGATCCGCTTCAGCAGCTTGTCGGCCACGGCAGCGTTGCCCGCCATATCCTTGCCGACGATCTGCACGTCGATCGGAGCCGGGGCGCCGAAGTTCAGGATCTGGCTGACGATATCGGCGGGCAGAAAGGCGAAGGTGACGTCCGGAAACGCCTGCGGGAGGCTGGCGCGCAGCTGGCGCACGTAGCCGGGCGTCGGGTGATGCCCGTCCTTCAGGCTGACGTAGATGTCGGCATCGGCCGGCCCCGTGGGCGCGGAGTTGGAATAGGAGAGGTTCACGCCCGACACGGGCAGACCGATGTTGTCGACGATGCCGTCGATCTCGGCGGCCGGAACGACCTTGCGGATCCGCGCCTCGACCTGATCGACGATCCGGGCGGTCTCTTCGACGCGGGTTCCGGCGTGGGCGCGGATGTGAAGCTTGATCTGGCCGCCGTCGACCGATGGGAAGAAGTCCGATCCCAGCGTCGGCACGAGCAGAAGAGAAGCCAGCGACACCAGCAGGAAGACCGGGATGAACAGGCGGCGGCTGGACACCGCCCAGGCGAGCAGATCCCGGTGACGCTCCCGAAGAGCCTCGAACCGCCGCTCGAAGCCGAGCTGAAAGCGGACTATCGGATTGGTCGACGGCCTTCCATGTGCATCGTCGCTGTGCCCGCCCACGACGTGCGGCTTGAGCATCAGCGCAGCGAGCGTCGGAACCAGCGTCCGGGAGAGGACGTAGGAGGCGAGCATCGCGATCACGATCGCCTCGGCCATCGGCACGAAGAGGTACTGCGGCACGCCGGCGAGGAAGAACATCGGCGTGAAGACGATGCAGATGCACAGGGTCGCGACGAGCGCGGGCACCGCGATCTCTCCCGATCCGTCGAGAACGGACTGATGGACCGGCTCGCCACGCTCGAGATGCGAGTTGATGTTCTCGATGGCGACCGTCGCGTCGTCGACGAGGATGCCGACGGCGAGCGCCAGGCCGCCCAATGTCATGATGTTGATCGTCTGACCGAGCGCCGAGAGACCGATGATCGAGACCAGGATCGAGAGAGGGATCGACACTGCGATGATCAGCGTCGAGCGCCATGAGCCGAGGAAGAGCAGGATCATCAGCGCGGTCAGGGAGGCGGCGATGNGCCCTCGCG
>BACX01000145.1 GCA_000333335.1 Sphingomonas-like bacterium B12
AGGGCGCCATGCCTTCACTGCGGCCGGATGAGGACCAGAAGCAGCGCTAGGCGCCCCAGGCCGCGACATCGTCCTCAAGGCCGATCAAGGCGAGACCATGCGCGATCGAGGTCAGCTCGCCGCCGGTTTCGATCCGCCCCTCGCCGAAGCGATCGGTGAAGATGCGCCGGATGCGGGGAACGAGCGAGGTGCCGCCGGTCAGGAATATCCGGTCGATCGCCGATGACTCGAGGCCGGCCGCATCGAGCGCCTGATCCACCGTCCGCTCGATCGCGGCGACGTCCTCGGCGATCCAGCCTTCGAAGTCCCCCCGACTGGGTTATGTCGAGGCGCGGTATGGTTCTTCCGATTTCTCTGGCGGCGGCGATTGAACGGGCGTAAATATTGCCGCGAGCGCAAATAGAGCGCTCGTCTTTAAGGTCCGAAGGACACCTTTCCCAGATGACAAATATGTATGTGCTCGGCGCCTCGGCTGTCGTGGCCCTCGTCGTCGTCTTTCTTTTCACCCTCTCGCGCATGGTCCGCTACGTCGGCAACAACCGCGTCGCCATCGTCGAAAAGCTGTGGAGCCGCAACGGATCGATCTCCGGCGGCCTGATCGCCTTGTCGCGCGAGGCCGGCTACCAGCCCGCCGTGCTGCGCGGCGGCTACCATTTCTTCGTGCCGTTCCAGTATCGCGTTCACTCGCAGCCGCTGGTCACCATTCCGCAGGGCCAGGTCGGCTACATCTTCGCCCGCGACGGCGCGCCGCTGGGGCCGACCCAGACGCTCGCCAGCAACGCGACCACGGCGGACTTCCTCGACGTGCGCGCCTTCCTGCAGAATGGCGGCCAGAAAGGCCCGCAGCGCACGATCCTGCGCGAGGGCACCTATGCCATCAACCTCGCCCAGTTCGTGATCATAACGCGCGAGCATATCTACGGCCTGATGCTGGAGCGTGCCGACGAGGCGCTGTTCACCGAGATGCAGAGTGTGATCGAGGGGCGCGGCGGCTTCATGGCGGTCGTCATCAAGGACTCGACCGACCAGATCGGCATCGTCACGGTGCATGACGGCCCGGCGCTGACCGCCGACCAGATCATCGCGCCAGAAGTGGGCACCGATCAGGCTGACAGTGCCACCTTCCACAACAGCTTCCAGGATCCGGAGAAGTTCATCGCCGCCGGTGGCCGTCGCGGTCGCCAGCTTCAAGTGCTGGTCGAGGGCAGCTATTTCATCAACCGCCTGTTCGCGACCGTCGAGATGGTCTCCAAGACCGTGATCGAGGTCGGCCATGTCGGCGTGGTGATCAGCTACACCGGCGAGACCGGGCGCGACACATCGGGCGAGGATTATCGCCACGGCGAACTTGTCGCGCGCGGCCATCGCGGCGTGTGGAGCGAGCCGCTGCTGCCGGGCAAATATGCCTTCAACACCTATGCCGGCAAGATCATTGCGGTGCCGACCACCAACTTCATCCTGAAGTGGGATCAGGACGTCACCGGTCAGCACAAGTTCGACGAGAACCTGTCCGAGGTGTCGCTGATCACCCGCGACGCGTTCGAGCCGACGCTGCCGCTGAGCGTGGTCGTCCATATCGACTATCGCAAGGCGCCGCTCGTCATCCAGCGCTTCGGCGACATCAAGAAACTGGTCGAGCAGACGCTCGATCCGATGGTCTCGGCCTATTTCAAGAACGTCGCGCAGAAGAAGACGCTGATCGAGCTGCTGCAGGAGCGCTCCGACATTCAGGAGCAGGCCGGCGACGAGATGCGCGCCAAGTTCGGCGGCTATAATCTCGAGTTGCAGGAGGTGCTGATCGGCACGCCCCGCGCGGCCGCCGGCAACGACCAGATCGAGAAGGTGCTCCAGCAGCTGCGCGAGCGGCAGGTCGCGGAGGAGCGCGTCACCACCTACGAGAAGCAGCGCATCGCCGCCGAGAGCGAGAAGGCGTTGCGCGAGGCGGAGGCGCGTGCGCACCAGCAGACCTCGATCACCGAATCCGAGCTCTCCATCACCGTGCAGGAGAACCAGGGCAAGGCGGCACTCAAGCGCGCAACGCAGGATGCCGAGCAGACCCGCACGCTGGCCAAGGCGGAGGCCGATCGCACCCGCCTGCTCGGCGAGGGCGAGGCGGCGAAGGTCGTGGCGCTCGCGGGTGCGGAAGCCGAGCGGATCACCCGCACCGGCCTCGCCACCGCCGAGACGATCGAGAAGCAGGCGGCGGCATCGGGCGGCGCGCAATATCAGCTCACCCGTCAGGTGATCGAGCGGCTGGCCGATGCGCTGGAGAAATCCGGCGTCGACATCGTGCCGAGGGTGCAGATCAACACAGGCGCCGCCGATGGCGCTCAGGGCGGTGGCGCGCTGCAGGCGCTGATCGGCATGCTGCTGAGCGAGAAGGGCATGCACATGCTCGGCGAGCCGGCGGCCGCCAATGATGCCAAGCCCGCGAGCGGTATCGCAGCGGAATAGCATCACGGGTGACCGGCGCGTTGCGTGCGCCGGTCACCCGATCCGCAACGAAAAAGCCGGGCCAAAGCTGGCCCGGCTTTCACCTGCGATCACGCAGAAATGTCGATGGCGCGCCCGGAACGATTCGAACGTCCGACCCTCAGATTCGTAGTCTGATGCTCTATCCAGCTGAGCTACGGGCGCGTTGTGGAGGCGCTGTTAGAAGGAGTTTTGCGGGAGCGCAACCCCATTGCTACGATAAAAACACAACTCTAGACGGAAGCTATGCCAGCCCGCTTTCTTGAACCCGCCCGTGCGATCCTCGCCTTTGCGCTCGTCGTCGCGACAGCGGGGTGTGCGGCGTCGTCCGATCCTTATCCCTCACTCGCGCCGCGCCCGATCGAGCAGATATCTATGGCCGAGCCCAACCGACCCGAGGCGCCTGTCGCCGTCGCCGATCCCGCGGCGGTGCAGCGCTACGCCCCACTGATCGCGCAGGCGCAGGCCGCCGATACCGATTTCCGGCGCGTGCTGGAGGAGGAGCGCCCGGCGCTCGTCAGGGGGCGCGGCGCTGGCGAAGGAAGCGACGCATGGCTCGCCGCGCAGGTATCGCTTTCGCGGATCGAAACGGCGCGTGGGCCGGTGGCGAAGGCGCTCGCCAGCCTCGACGCGGCGCGCAGTAGTCTGGATCCGCAGACGGATACCGGTGCGATGGTCGCGATCGGTCAGGCGTTCGATACAGTCCAGCGGATATCCGATGGCGAGGGCGCCGCGCTGGCGCAGGCGACGGGCCGCTAGGCGGCCTCGTCGCTTTCCACGGTCGTTATTCCGGCGAGCAGGCAGAGACGCATCAGCGCGGGCAGGCTGTCGGCGTCCAGCTTTCGCATCACGTTGGCGCGGTGCATCTCTACGGTGCGGACGCCGATACCCAGCGCATCGCCGATCTCGCGATTGGCGCGCCCTGTCAGCATGCCATCCAGCACGTCGCGCTCGCGCGGTGTCAGGCGATCCCCCTTCACCACGGCGTCGCGAACCTTCAGGGCGCGGCGCACGCGCTGTGGCAGATGGATAAAGGCCTGCTCCAGCATCGCCAGCAGCGCCGTGTCGGAAAAGGGTTGTTCGATGAAATCCAGCGCGCCGGCGCGGATCGCACGCACGGCGGCCGGTACGCTCGCATCCGCCGCCATGATGATCACCGGCAGATCGGGGCGGATTTCACCGAGTTCGCGCAGCAGATCGATGCTGTCGCCATCGGGCAACTCGGCATCGAGCAGGACGCAGCCGGGCTCGATATAGGCGGTCGCGTCGATCAGGTCCGCGGCAGCGGCGAAGGCGTGGGTGCGAAATCCCGTGAGACGCAGGGTGCGGGCGAGCGAACGGCGCGATTGGGGGTCCCCGCCGACGAGATAGACGGTCCGGGTGGTCATCAGGCTTTCCGTTCTCGCAGGTGCCGTTCGGTCCGATACCCGGCTGTCGCGGAATCATGGCGTATCGAGATGATCTTGTCCTCCCATTTCCCGTTGCGGGCGAGCATGCCGGTCGGCCCTGCTGCCTATAGCCGCATAACTGCGTGGGTGTTGGCGGACGCTACCGTGTTTTTCCGGTGGCCGGGGAGCCCCTCGCGACCGCCTGTGGCGTCCGAGGGGTCAGTTGAAGCGACCGGCATCGCTGGGTAAATCGACGTTAACCATACTTGCGACCTTATGGAGAGGCATTATCAAGGCGGAGTGCCTGATATCAAAGACGCATCCATCTGCCATCGCTGGTTTTATGTGAGCCGGTGCCTTCTCCCCGCGAATTGGGTCGATGCGGCGGTGGCCGATATCGTGAAGGTCTCGCGCATCCGTAACGAATCGCTCGGGCTGACCGGTGCCTTGCTCTTTACCGGCCGGCGGTTTGCGCAATATATCGAGGGGCCTGCCGGCAATGTAGCGATGGTTCAAACCAGCATCGAGGGTGATGCGCGACATGGCGAGGTGCAGACGATCGAAAGCGGTGACGGGCAAGGGCGGCTGTTCGACGACTGGTCGCTCGCTTATGCGGGACCATCGCTTTTCCTGTCGGCGCAGGTGGAGTCGGTGCTCGACGAGGCGCCGCATTCGGCGGCGCGGCTGATCAGTATCCTACGCGAGTTCGCGACGCCCGAGGACTGATTTAGGTGCGCCCCAGCAATTCAGGCAGCAGCTTGATCGCGATCCGATAGACTTGGCGCCGCGTCCGGCTTTCCGTCCGGTGCATCCTCTCGCGCAATTCCTGCTCCGCGCCTGCGCCTTTCACGCGGATGGCGTTGGCCGCTTCTTCACGGGCTGCGCGACGAATGGCCGCGGCGGCGAAATAATCCAGCAGAAACATGATTCCCCACCGATCCGCCTGCTCCGGATCCGCTCCCGACCTATTTTTCGCAGATTTACGTGGGAGATCCTTAACGCATTATCAACCATCTTGCCCGTGTTTGCCGCAAAATCGGCCCGCCCGGCAGTGCGATCGCCGGGCGGGCCATCGATCACTTTGCGGTCGGGGTCAGGCCATGCTCTTCCAGCATCGGGCCGACGTCCGGATCCTTGCCGTAGAAGGCCTTGAACATCGGGCCGTAATCCTCGGTGTGGCCCTTGCTCAGGATCATGTCGCGGAAGCGCTGGCCGTTCTCGCGGGTCAGGCCGCCATGATCGACGAACCAGTGATAGGCATCATGCTCCAGCATCTGCGTCCACAGATAGGCGTAGTACCCGGCCGAATAGCCGTTCGCCCAGATGTGAAGGAAGTAGCTGCTGCGATAGCGCGGCGGCACGTCCGTGATATCGAGGCCCGTCTTGGCGAGCGCCGCCGCCTCGAACTGATCGACGTCCTGCTTGCCCGCTGATGCCGGCAGCGAGTGCCAGCTCATGTCGAGCATCGCTGCCGCGATCACCTCGCCCAGCGAATAGCCCTGGTTGAACTTGGCGGCCTTCTTGATCTTATCGACCAGCGCAGGCGGGATCGGCGCGCCGGTCTTGTAGTTCTTCGCATAGTGGGCGAGCACCTTGGGATCGAACGCCCAATGCTCGTTGAACTGGGAGGGGAATTCCACCCAGTCGCGCGCGGTGTTGGTGCCGGAGACGGTCGGGTAGACCTGGCTCGCGAACAGGCCGTGCAGCGCGTGGCCGAATTCGTGGAACATCGTGGTCACGTCGTCCGAGCTGATCAGTGCGGGCTGGCCGTCGGCGGGCTTGGTGAAGTTGGCGACGTTGTAGATCACCGGCTTGGTGCCGAGCAGCTTGGACTGACCGACGAAGTTCGACATCCAGGCGCCGCCGGTCTTGCTGTCGCGCTTGTAGTAATCGAAATACATCAGGCCCAGCTCGGAACCGTCCTTGTCGTAGACGGTGTAGACCATCACGTCGGGCTGGTAGACCGGGATGTCGGTGCGCTTCTTGAACGTCAGCCCGTAGAGCTGGTTGGCTGCGTAGAAGACGCCGTCTTCCAGCACGGTGTGCAGCTCGAAATAGGGCTTCACCTCATTCTGATCGAGGTCGTACTTGGCCTTGCGGACTTCGGCGGCATAGTGGTCCCAGTCCCAGGGCTTGAGCTGGAACTTGTCGCCGTCCTTGTCGATCTGCGCCTGCAGCTCGGCCGCTTCGCGCTTCTGCTCGGGTGCGGTGGCGGTGCCGAGCTGCTCCATGAAGGATTCGGCCGCCTCAGGCGTCTTCGCCATCTGGTCATAGAGCGTGTACGCCGCCCAGTTCGGATAGCCGAGCAACTGTGCCTTCTGCGCGCGCAGCATGGCGATCTGCTGGATCACCGGGCGGGTATCGTTGGCATCGCCCTTCTCGGCGCGCGTCCAGCTGTTCTGGAACAGGGCCTCGCGCGTGGCGCGATCGGTCATGTCCTCCAGGCTCGGCTGCTGGGTGGTGTTCTGCAGCGGGATCACGAACTTGCCGTCGAGCTTGCGGTCCTTCGCGGCGGCGGCGGCGGCGGCGATCTTGCCGTCGTCGAGGCCGGCGAGCTTGGTCTTGTCGTCGACTACCAGCGCACCAGCCTTGGCGGCGGCGAGCAGCTTCTGCTGGAAGCTCGTCTCGAGGCTGGCGAGCTGCGTGTTGAGCGCCTTCAGCTTGGTCTGGTCGGCGGCGGAAAGCTGCGCACCGGCGTGGACGAAGCCGTCATAATAGATCTTGAGCACCTGCGTCTGCTCGGCGGTGAGCTTCAGCGAGGCGCGCTTGTCCCACAGCGTCTTCACGCGGGCGAACAGCTTGGGATCGAGATTGATCGCGTCCGAATGCTGCGAGAGCTTGGGGGCTTCGGCCTCTTGCACCTTGTCCAGCGTGTCGTTGGTGTTCGCCTGCACCACGCCGAAGAACGCCTGGCTGACGCGATCGAGCATCCGGCCCGATTTCTCCAGCACGGCGATGGTGTTGTCGAAAGTCGGCGCGGCCGGATTATTGGCGATCTTCTGCACTTCGGCGAGATGCTGCGCCATCGCCGTCTCGAACGGCCGCTGATAGTCGC
>BACX01000144.1 GCA_000333335.1 Sphingomonas-like bacterium B12
CGCACAGCGAGATGATGGTCGAGCGCGGCGTCGTCCTCGGTCTCGAAGAGGAGGCCGGGCACCTGGATCATGCGCATCACCGCGCCGTCGCGCAGGCGCAGCGTTTGGCCGTCGAGATGACGCGCATAAGGCAAGCGGTCGCCCGCCTTCGCCTCTTTGGCGCCCCAGGCCGCCGGTCCGGTCCACTTGATCATGGCGCGTAGCTGTTGCAGCCCCAGCGCTTGTGATTGCGCACGCGGGGGCAGCGGCTGACCTTTGTCAGCCAGAGATCGAACACGCGCGGCTCGCGCAGGCAGGCGAGGTAGCCGATGCCGTGCACCACCAGCGCCACGGGCAACGCCCAGAAGCTCCGGGTGATCAGGAAGGCTTCGGTCGTCACGCCCATGTTGATCACGAAGAAGCTGTAGGTGACGCCCCCGAACATCTGCGGGCGAGTCAGCGCGCGGAAGACCGGGGCGCGCTGCATATCAGTGCGCCACCATCGCGGTCGTTTGGATGCCGCTGACGATCGCGCCCGCACCGAACAGCACGAAGCAGCCGATGATCACGGTCGCGCCGAAGCGCCAGTTCATCCGGCCGGTGAGCATCATGAAGCCGACCATCGCGACCGCGATCACCGCGACGGCGGTGGCAACATTGCCCATCAAAGTGCCCTGCAGCCAGCCAAGCGCAGCGACGATCGGACCGGAGCCGGCGGGGTTCGCGCCGGCACTCTGCGCGAAGGCGGAGGAGGGGAGGAGAGCGGCCGCGATCAGCGCGGCGATACGCTTGGTCATGGAATGGTGAGTCCTGTCGGGAGATCCGGCGTCAGCCGGTCGATGATGGTGGAGACGTAGCTGCGGGTTTCGGCGATGCGCGGCAGGCCGCCTGCGCGGATCACCCGGCCCGGCCCGGCATTGTAGGCGGCCAGCGCACGCTCGACGTCGCCGTCGAAGGTATCGAGCATCTGGCGGAGATAATGCGCACCGCCGTCGAGATTGGCGGCGGGATCCTTCGCATCGACCGCCAGCGCGCGCGCGGTTCCGGGCATCAGTTGGGCGAGGCCCACGGCTCCCTTGGCGCTGATGGCGGCGGGATGCCAGCGGCTCTCCTGCCAGACCAGTGCCGCCAGCAGGCTCGGGCTGACACCGTAGCGGGATGCGGCCGTCTGCAGCGGCGCGCGCAAGGCATCGGGCACCTGCGCAGGTGCGGCGACCTGCGTGACGGCGATGGCCGGGACGGACGGGAGCGTATCCGGCGCTTCGGCGTCGTCAGCCTTTGCGCACACCCACTGGACCTCGGCGCTTCCGGTACGAACACGGACATCGCCCTGCTCGTCGATCTCCAGCACAGTGGCGTGGGCGATCGTCCCGCCGCAAAGCGACAGGATCGAAAACGCCACCGATGCCGCCCAAAGCCGCAAACCCGCCCCGCTCGTGCCTAAGAAGATGAAGCGACTGCCGGTCGCCTGCACCCGATCTCGGCCTTGGATGTGACGGATCGGCGTCAGTTCGGAGACGGAATGAAGATGCCATCCAGCGACTTTTTGAGAATGATTTTCAACAAGATGGAGCGAGGCCGGATTTACGGGATATTGCCGGTTCGTTTTTCGACATTAAAAACTGTTAATGTCGGATCGTCACGGCTCTGTCACGTTCCGGTGGTGGTTCGGCGTCGGGCACGGGGGCCGTGACCTGCAGCTTTGCTGGTATTCCTTTTCATGGGCGTGCGTCCTCCCTCGGCGCGCGTCCCATTCGGCTGTGGAGAATTCCATGATCCGCAAGCACTTGTCTTCTACGTTGAAAATCGGCTGCATGGCGCTCCTGTTGAGCTCCTGCGGCCACTCGCACGATAGCAGCAGCAGCTCGGGCGGCGGTGGCACCGCCACGCCGGTTTCGGAGCAGGATGCTCTGCCGACGGCGACACCGATCAAGCACCTCGTCGTCATCTTCGGCGAGAACGAGTCGTTCGATCACTATTTCGGCACCTATCCGCAGTCGAAGGATCCGAGCGGCGAGCCGACCCAGGCGTGGGTCGCTCCGTCGAACGTCGCGAACGTCAACAACTATGTCCGCAACGCCTCGCTGCTGACCGCCAACCCGAACACCACCAACGCCGCCAATCTGGCGAAGGTGTCGGATGCGAGCATGCTCAACCCGTTCCGTCTCGACCGGTCGCAGTTCGACACGGCGAGCCAGAACCACGCCTATACGCCCGAGCAGCTGGCGACCAACAACCTGAAGATGGACGCTTTCGTGGCGAACACCGGCAAGGGCGGCACCGGCGGTACGCCGAGCCCGAGCTCCGGCGCGGCTTCGGGCGCGTTCACCACCGCCGCACAGGTGATGGGCTATTTCGACGGCAACACCGTCACCGGCCTGTGGAATTACGCCCAGAATTTCGCGATGAGCGACAACGCTTTCACCGACAGCTTCGGCCCGTCGACGCCGGGCGCGCTCAACGTGGTTTCGGGCACCACTTCGGGCGCGGACAAGCTCGTGACGGGTGACACGATCCCCGACGGCCAGGGCAAGTTCACCATGGTGAACGACGCCGATCCGACCGGCGACATGTGCTCGAACGCGGCGATCGTGACCACGATGGCCGGCAAGAATATCGGCGATCTGCTCAACACCGCGAAGATCACCTGGGGCGGCTTCATGGGCGGCTTCGACACGTCGGCGAGCAACGCCAACGGCACTACCGGCTGCGCCCGCAGCACGGTTTCGCCGAACACCAGCCGCACGGTGAAGGACTATACGCCGCACCACGCCTGGTTCCAGTATTACGCCTCGACGATGAACCCGAACCATACTCGCCCGAGCTCGACGGCGATGATCGGCCACACCGAAGCGGCCGACGGCCCGGTCGATCCCAATTCGGCCACGATCTCGACCAGCAAGGCGGTCAACCACCAGTACGACTATAACGACTTCGTCGCGGCGGTAAGCGCGGGCAACTTCGCCTCGGTCAGCTACATCAAGGCGCCGGCGTTCCAGGATGCCCATCCGGGCAATTCGAATGCGCTCGACGAGCAGGCGTTCGTCGCCAAGGTGATCAACTTCCTCCAGCAGCAGGCTGACTGGAAGAACACCGCCGTGATCGTCACCTACGACGACTCGGACGGCTGGTACGACCATCAGTCCCCGAACGTGCTGCGCTCGTCCTTCGACTCGACTACTGTCGCGAGCGTCAACCTGCCGAGCGGCACTGTCACCGGCGCCGACCAGATGAACTCGCAGGGCGTCTGCACCGGCCCGAACGCCAAGCAGGCGACGGACGTGAACGGCAAGAAGATCAACGGCCGCTGCGGTCCGGGCACCCGCATCCCGTTCATCCTGATCTCGCCCTACGCCAAGGTGAACTACGTCGACTCGACGCCGATCTCCCAGGCTTCGGTGATCCGCTTCATCGAGGATAACTGGTTGAACGGCCAGCGCCTCGGCGGCGGCTCGGCGGACGCCGATGCGGGCAGCATCATGGGGATGTTCGACTTCTCGTCCGCCCCTCACACCGCGGCCGTGTTCATCGATCCGACGACCGGCAAGAAGACGGCGACCGCCCCCGCCGCCTGAGGCGTGGACGATCGCCGACCTCAAGGCCCTCCTGCCGGCATCCCCGGCAGGAGGGTTCTCCTTTTTCCAGATTTTCGCGAAGTGCCATGAACGAGCATCCAAGCACGCTTTCTCCCAATGATCCCACCGCGACAGGCAAGCGCCGGTCGAAGCCATGGCGCTGGGTCGCCGGCGGTGCGGGGGGCGTGCTGCTCGCACTGGCGGGGACGGCGGGCTTCTTCCTCGCCTATCCCGAAAGGGCACCCGCCTCGCTCGATCGGACGATAGAGGATGTGAGCGGCGAGAACCCGCATCCCGTCGCACTGATCCGCCCGCCGGTGCAGCCATTGAGCGCTCTGGCGCAGCTCGGCGAGAAGATATTCCACGATCCGTCGCTGTCCGGCTCCGGCACCCAATCCTGCGCATCCTGCCACGATCCGGCGCGCTCCTACGGTCCTCCCAACGATCGCGACGTGCAGTTGGGTGGCGTGGACATGAGAACGGAGGGGCTGCGGCCGCCGCCCTCGCTCGCCTATCTCTATCGGCAGGGGCCGTTCGGCATCGGCCCGACCGACCAGGAGAATGACGCCCCGATCCCGCTCGATCAGCTCGCGCAGCAGGCGCAGGGTACGGCGCGCGCGACCAAGTCCGCCGGCACCGCTCCCGCCGCCAACCAGATGGTGCCGAGCGGCGGCCTGTTCTGGGATGGGCGCGAGGATACGTTCATGGATCAGGCCAAGGGTCCGATGATGAACCCGGCCGAGATGGCCAACAAGAGCCTCTACGATGTCGCGGCGAAGCTGCAGCGCGCCAAATACGTCTCGGATTTCAAGCCGATCTTCGGCAACGATATCGTCAACCAGCCCGCGATGCTGTTCACCGAGGCGATGTCGGCGCTGTCGCGGTTCCAGGTGGAATCGGCTTCCTTCCACCGTTTCGACAGCAAGTACGATCACTGGCTGGAAGGAAGGCGCGTCTGAGCCGGGCAGAAATCCGGGGTATGCGGCTGTTCAATGATCCGGACAAGGGTAATTGCGCGGCCTGTCACCTGAGCCAGCCGACCGCCGACAAGCTGCCGCCGCTGTTCACCGACACCGAATATGAGGCGCTCGGCGTGCCGCGCAACCGCCGCCTCGCGGCCAATCGCGATCCCAACCATTTCGATATGGGGCTGTGCGGGCCGCTGCGTACCGACTTCGCGACGCAGACCCAGTATTGCGGCATGTTCCTGACGCCGACGCTGCGCAACTCGGCGAAGCGCGGGGTCTATTTCCACAACGGCGTCTATCATGACCTGAAGCAGGTGGTCGATTTCTACAACCTGCGCGAAGTCCAGCCCGGCGCGATCTACCCGCACGACGCGGGCGGCAAGATCCTGAAATATGACGATCTGCCGGCGCGCTATCACGCGAATATCGACGTCGCCGACGCGCCGTTCGATCGCAAGGCGGGCGACAAGCGGCCACTCAGCGACGCCGAGGTGCAGGACATCATAGCCTTCCTCCGTACGCTCGACGATGGCGACAAGGCGGCTGGCTACTAAGCCGTCACATTACGGTGTGGTAACGACATCGAACTGACGCAAATCCATCGCGGATGTGAAACCGTCGCCCTGCATGGACGGCCCCGAGAGCGCGCTGCGCGCCGATTTCCAAAGGGGCTGATCCATGAAGATGTCGTTCCGACTGCTTGCCGGCGTTGCCTGCGCCGCGCTGATTCCCGCGATCGCAGGTGCTGCGGATACCGTGGCCGCCACCGACGCGGCGGCGACCACCACGGCCAGCACCGATGACGCTTCGGCGGATCAGCCGAAGGAAATCGTCGTGCTCGGCTTCGGCAAGAGCCGCCAGGTGCAGGAGATCAACGCCGCCGACATCGCGCGCATCGTGCCGGGCGCCAGCCCGCTGAAGGCGATCGAGAAGTTGCCAGGCGTGAACTTCCAGTCGGCCGATCCCTTCGGTGCCTACGAATGGGCGGTGCGCATTTCACTGCGCGGCTTCAACCAGAACCAGCTCGGCTTCACGCTCGACGGCGTGCCGCTTGGCGATATGAGCTACGGTAACGTCAACGGCCTGCACATCAGCCGCGCGATCATCTCCGAGAACGTCGCCCGTACCGAGGTGGCGCAGGGCGCCGGCGCGCTGGGCACCGCGTCGACCAGCAATCTCGGCGGCACCATCCAGTTCTACTCGGATGCGCCCAAGGAGAAGATGGGCCTCACCGTCGATGGCACCTACGGCGCCGACGACACCGAGCGGGCCTATGTCCGCATCGACTCCGGCAACATCGGCGGCAGCGGCCTGAAGGGCTATCTGAGCTATGCCTTCAACCATGCCGACAAGTGGAAGGGCGACGGCCCGCAGCGCCAGCACCAGGTCAACGCCAAGATCGTCGAGGATCTGGGCGATCTCGGCAGCATCTCCGCGTTCGTGAACTTCTCCGATCGCCGCGAGACCGATTATCAGGATCTGAGCTACGACATCATCGCGCGTCGCGGCCTGCGCGACGACAACCTGACGGGCAATTACGCGCTCGCGGTCCAGCTGGCGAAGATCTATCAGAACCAGGTGGCGTTCTCCCAGGGCAAGCCTCAGCCCTGGTTCGGCGCGGGCATCGTCTTCCCGTCGGGCTTCGGCACGGTGGACGACGAATATGCCGACGCCGGCGGCCTGCGCCGCGACTGGCTGGGCGGCGTCACCTTCGACGCGCACCTGACTCCCGAGATCAACCTCAAGGCGACCGGTTACTACCACAACAACAAGGGGCAAGGCAGCTGGATCACGCCTTACACGGCCACCCCGGCGGGCGCGCTGGATCAGGATGGCAGCGTCATCACCGATCCGGGTGCACTGTCCTTTCGCACCACCGAATACAGTATCCACCGCGGCGGCCTGATCGGCGCCGCGACCTGGGAACATGGACCCAACACCCTCGAGGTCGGCGGCTGGTTCGAAAGCAACACCTTCGATCAGGCCCGCCGCTATTATGGCCTCTCGGACGGCGACGTGCAGTCGCGCCCGACTCTCGACTTCCAGAGCAATCCGTTCGCGACCTCATGGGACGGCAAGTACGACACCCAGACCTGGCAGTATCATGTCACCGACACGCTGAAGCTGTTCGACGACAAGCTGGTGCTGAACGGCGGCTGGAAGGGCGTGAACGTCATCAACAACGCCAACATGCGGGTGGACGGTGGCCTCGCCTCCGGCCAGATCGGCGCGCGCGACTGGTTCCAGCCGCAGGCGGGCGTGGTCTACCACGTGACGCCGAACGCCGAGGTGTTCGCCGACTATACCGAGAACATGCGCGCTTTCGTCTCGTCGGCAACCACCGGCCCGTTCTCGACCACGCAGGTCGGCTTCGATGCGATCGCCGGCAAGCTGAAGCCGGAGCGTTCGAAGACGGCAGAAGGTGGTCTTCGCGTCCATTACGGGCCGTTCCAGGCCTCGGCGGTCGGCTACTATGTCGACTTCACCAACCGCCTGCTGGTGATCACCAACGGCGTCGGCATCCAGGGCCTCGCCAACACGCTCGCCAACGTCGGCTCTGTCCACACCTACGGCGCCGAGCTGACCGCGACCTATCGCATCTTCAACCCGCTGTCGGTCTACGCCAGCTATTCGTACAACAGCTCCAAGTACGAGAACACGGTGATCGATGCGGCCGGCAAGCTGCAGGTCAACAAGGGCGACAACGTCGTCGACACGCCGAAGAACATGGTGAAGGGCGAGGTCGTCTATGACGACGGCCAGTTCATGTTCCGCGCCGGCGCCGACTATATGTCCAAGCGCTACGTCACCTACACCAACGACGTTTCGGTGAAGGGCCGCGTGCTGGTCGATGCCTCGGCGGGCTACACGTTCCGGAACATGGGTATGCTGGATGGCTTCAGCATCACCGCGAACGTCACCAACCTGTTCGACAAGAAGTATATCGGCACGATCGGGTCGAACGGCTTCGTGGCGAGCGGCGACTCCCAGACGATGCTGGCCGGCGCGCCGCGCCAGTGGTTCGTGACGCTCAAGAAGGCGTTCTGATCGGGAATAGCCAGGCGGCGGGGCATGGCTCCGCCGCCACCGACATGACTAGGCTTCATGACTAGGCTTTGAGCTGACCCGCGGGGATGGCTGGTCAGCCGGCGACGAAGCGCCAGCCGATGCGCTCGCCGGCATGGAATGGCACGACGGCGAGCGCACCGTCGCCGATACGATCGGGCACCGGCACCCCGGCGCGCTCCAACGTCACGCGCGTTTCGTTGAGCGGCAGGCCGTAGAAGCGCGGGCCGTTTTCCGAGGCGAAGGCTTCCAGTCGATCGAGCGCATCCTCCTCGTCGAACACCTGCGTATAGCTTTCCATCGCGTAGGGCGCGTTGAAGATGCCCGCGCAGCCGCACGATGTCTCCTTGCGGCCGACTGCGTGCGGCGCGCTGTCCGTGCCGAGGAAGAATTGCGGCGATCCGGAGACGGCCGCCTTGCGCACCGCGAGCCGGTGATGCTCGCGCTTGGCGACGGGCAGGCAGTAGGCATGCGGACGAATGCCGCCGTCGAAGATCGCGTTGCGGTTGATGATCAGATGCTGCGGCGTGATCGTCGCGCCGATCTGCGGGCCGTTGGCGAGTACGAAATCCACCGCTTCGGCGGTCGTGATATGCTCCAGCACGATCTTGAGGCCGGGATAGGCGCGTGCCAGCGGGGTCAGGATTGTTTCGATGAACACCGCCTCGCGATCGAAGATGTCGATGTCGCGATCGGTCACCTCGCCGTGGATCAGCAGCGGCATACCGATGCGCTGCATCGTCTCCAGCACCGGAGCCAGCTTAAAGATGTCGGTGACGCCGTGCGCGGAGTTGGTGGTGGCGTGGGCGGGGTAGAGCTTGCACGCGGTGAACGCGCCGGATGCGAAGCCGTGTTCGATCTCGGCCGGGTCGGCGGCGTCGGTCAGGTAGCAGACCATCAGCGGGGTGAAGTCCACACCCTCGGGCACCGCCGCCAGGATGCGGTCACGATAGGCCTCGGCCTGCGCGACCGTCGTCACCGGCGGCGTCAGGTTGGGCATCACGATGGCGCGCGCGAACTGGCGGACGGTGAAGCCGGCCACGGCCTGCAGCATCTCCCCATCGCGCAGATGCACATGCCAGTCGTCGGGGCGGCGGATCGTGATGCGGTCGGTCATGGATCGAGCGCTTAGCCTCCACGGGCACGCCACGCCAGAGCTAGTGGCGTGCGCGTGGCGCGCGTGGCAGGATGACGCCGTGCGGGATCGCGGCGGCATCGATGACGACTCGGACGATCGGCCGATCCTGCCCTGGCGACTGGTGGCGGGCGCCTTCCTGCATTTCGTGGTGCCGTTCTACCTGATCGCTGTCGTGATCGACGTCCTGCTCTTCGGGCCACGTGAGGCCGGCGCGGAAGCGATGCTTCGTTACGCGCTTGTGGCGAGTCCGGTGCTGCTGGCTGGTTATGCCGGCGTGGCGTTGCTCGCGACCTTGCTGGCGGCCGGGATCGATCCCGTGCTCCGCCGCCGCCGCGAACGACGATCGAGGTCGAACCCAGTGGTGATGGATCGTCGCCTTGCCGGTCGGGTCGCTCGGGCGGCCGAACTGGGGAAGGGGCACTTCGGCCCCCGCGCCGACGCGGCGTTGGCCGCCTTGGCGACGGTGCCATGGGAATACCGCCATCCGGGCCATCAGGCGCTGGCCCGCGATCTTCTGGAGGCGGTGGGTGCTTCCACCGCCGCACTCGCCTCGGCAGCGCCGGAACGCCGGGCCGCGATCGCGGAGATGGCGGCCGCTACGATCGAGCGCCTCGCCAACGCCCGGCGCGAACTGGCCGATGAGAATGCGGCGCAAGACGAGCGCAAGGCGAGGGCGGCGGCCGGTTATGTCGAGGCGCGGTATGGTTCTTCCGATTTCTCTGGCGGCGGCGATTGAACGGGCGTAAATATTGCCGCGAGCGCAAATAGAGCGCTCGTCTTTAAGGTCCGAAGGACACCTTTCCCAGATGACAAATATGTATGTGCTCGGCGCCTCGGCTGTCGTGGCCCTCGTCGTCGTCTTTCTTTTCACCCTCTCGCGCATGGTCCGCTACGTCGGCAACAACCGCGTCGCCATCGTCGAAAAGCTGTGGAGCCGCAACGGATCGATCTCCGGCGGCCTGATCGCCTTGTCGCGCGAGGCCGGCTACCAGCCCGCCGTGCTGCGCGGCGGCTACCATTTCTTCGTGCCGTTCCAGTATCGCGTTCACTCGCAGCCGCTGGTCACCATTCCGCAGGGCCAGGTCGGCTACATCTTCGCCCGCGACGGCGCGCCGCTGGGGCCGACCCAGACGCTCGCCAGCAACGCGACCACGGCGGACTTCCTCGACGTGCGCGCCTTCCTGCAGAATGGCGGCCAGAAAGGCCCGCAGCGCACGATCCTGCGCGAGGGCACCTATGCCATCAACCTCGCCCAGTTCGTGATCATAACGCGCGAGCATATCTACGGCCTGATGCTGGAGCGTGCCGACGAGGCGCTGT
>BACX01000143.1 GCA_000333335.1 Sphingomonas-like bacterium B12
GCTCGTTTCGCGGTGAAGATGCCGATGTGGCCGGTCCACACCTGGCTTCCCGACGCGCACGTCGAGGCGCCGACCGCCGGTTCGGTGATCCTGGCGGGCGTGCTGCTGAAGCTCGCGGGCTACGGCTTCATCCGCTTCTCGCTGCCGATGTTCCCGGAAGCGTCCGCCCACTGGATGTGGCTGGTCTTCGCGCTCAGCATGATCGCGACCGTCTACACCGCGCTCGTCGCGCTGGTGCAGAAGGACATGAAGAAGCTGATCGCCTACTCGTCGGTCGCGCACATGGCGCTCGTCACCTTCGGCCTCTTCGCCTTCAACCAGCAGGGCATCGAGGGCGGCTTCCTGGTGATGCTCGGCCACGGCCTCGTCTCGGGCGCGCTCTTCCTGTGCGTCGGCGTGGTCTACGATCGCCTGCACACCCGCGAGATCAGCCGCTACGGCGGCATCGCCGACAACATGCCGGCCTACGCCACCTTCTTCCTGTTCTTCACTATGGCGTCGGTGGGGCTTCCCGGCCTCTCCAACTTCCCCGGCGAGTTCCTGTCGATGATGGGCACCTACGAGCAGTCGAGCTGGGCGGCGTTCATCGCGGTGACGGGCATCATCACTGGTGCTGCCTACATGCTGTACCTGTACCGCCGCATCTGCTTCGGCCCACGCAAGAATGCCGACGCCGCCGCGATGCCGGACCTAGAGCCGCGCGAGTGGCTGACACTGGCGCCGATCGCGCTCGCGGTGCTGTGGATGGGCGTGTATCCGGAGAGCTTCCTGAAGCCGATCCGTGGCGACGTCGTCCTGCTGCTGGAGCGCCTCCATCCGACCGCGCCGGCGAGCGACGCCGCTTTGACCATTCCCCATAAGCCGGCCGCCGCCGCCGCCGCCGGAGAGCATTGAGACCATGGATACCGTTTCGTCCTTCGCGCTCTCGCTCCCCGAGGAGATCCTCGGCCTCGGATCGATCGTGCTGATGCTGGTCGCCGCCTGGGCGGGGGACCGCAGCGCGCGCGCCATCGGCTATGTCAGCGTGCTGCTGCTCGCCGCCGCCGCGGTGAGCCTGATCGGCGCGCCGACGTCCGGTGCGCTCGGCTATGACGGCGCCTTCCATGCGGATGCCTTCGCCGGCTTCGCCAAGCTGCTGATCTACGTCTCGGCCGCTGTCGCGATCCTGATCGCGCCGGGCTTCTTCGAGACCGACAGCGAGCCGCTGCGCGCCGAATATAGCGTGCTGATCCTGCTCGCCGCCGTTGGCATGGGCATGATGGTGTCGGCGGCCGACCTGCTGACGCTCTATGTCGGGCTCGAGCTGAACAGCCTTTCGTCCTACGTGCTGGCGAGCTTCCTGCGCCGCGACGGCCGCTCGGCCGAAGCGGGCCTGAAGTATTTCGTGCTCGGCGCCTTGGCCTCGGGCATCCTGCTTTACGGCATCTCGCTGCTCTACGGCTTCTCGGGCGGCACCGGCTTCGCCACCGTCGCGAACGCGTTCCACGGCACGGCGGCGGGCGATCCGTCTTACTATGGCCTGCTTTTCGGCCTGGTCTTCGTGCTGGCCGGCCTCGCCTTTAAGATCTCGGCCGTGCCGTTCCACATGTGGACGCCGGACGTCTACGAAGGCGCGCCGACCCCGGTGACGGCTTTCTTCGCCTCGGCCCCGAAGGTCGCGGCGATGGCGCTGACCACCCGCGTCGCGATCTCGGCGATGGGGCCGGCGACGCACGACTGGCAGCAGATCGTGATCTTCTGCGCGCTGGCGTCGACGATTTTCGGCGGCGTCGCGGCGATCGGCCAGACCAACATCAAGCGCCTGCTCGCTTATTCGTCGATCAACAATGTCGGCTTCATCCTGTTCGGCCTCGTGCCGGGCACGGCGGAGGGCGCCGCTTCGGTGCTGTTCTACCTGACCATCTACGTCGCGATGACGCTGGGCTCGCTGATCTGCGTGCTGCAGATGCGCACCAAGGAAGGCCTGCCGACCGAGCAGATCGCCTCGCTCGCCGGCCTGTCGCGTACGCGGCCGGGCCTGGCTGCGGCCTTCGCGATCTTCATGTTCAGCCTCGCCGGCATCCCGCCGCTGTTCGGTTTCTGGGGGAAGTGGGAGGTGTTTTCCGCCCTCGTCGTCGCCGGTTTCTGGCCGCTGGCGCTGATCGGCATCGCCACCTCGGTGATCGGCGCCTTCTATTACCTGAAGATCATCAAGACGATCTACTTCGACGAGCCGGCGGTGGAACTGGCGCCGAGCCGCTCGACCACAGAGGCGGTGCTGATCGCGATCGCGGCTTTGTTCGTGTCGCCGCTCGGCTATCTGCTGATCCCGTTCATCGAGCCGGGTACGATGGCGGCGGCGAAGTCGCTGTTCTGATCCCGACGGCCCTTTCGCGTGCGGATGGGCGGATTGGCTGATGGCCGATATCCGCACCATCCGCGACACGCTCTCGACCAACGACGAGGTGCTGGCTCTCGCACAGGCCGGCGCGCCCGAGGGCGTGTGGGTCCGCGCCGAGCAGCAGCGCGGCGGACGCGGGCGGCAGGGCAGGGCCTGGGTGTCGCCGCCCGGCAATCTCTATGCGAGCGTGCTGGTCCGCCTCCAGCCGCACGATCCGTCGGCGCCGAGCCTCGCGCTGGTCGCGGCGGTGGCGGTGGCGGAGACGACCGAAGCGTTCGGCGCCGCCCCGCAGATCAAGTGGCCCAACGACCTGCTGGTCGACGGGGCCAAGCTCTCCGGCATCCTGCTCGAACGTGCCGGTGATGCGGTGGTGGTCGGCATCGGCGTCAACCTCGCCCACCATCCCGAGAATATCGACCGACCGGCGACCAGCCTGTCCGTGATCCTCGGCCACGCCCCCGAACCCGACGCGTTCGTCTCTGCGCTCGCCGATGCCTTCGCCCGTTGGCTCTACCGCTGGCGAGCGGAAGGCCTCGATCCGGTCCGCGCCCGCTGGCTGGAGAAGGCGCACCCCGTCGGCACCGCGCTCACCGCGCGCTTGCCCGACGGCACAAGCCTCGACGGCCTGTTCGATGGTCTCGACGCGACCGGCGCGCTGCGACTGCGCTTGGCGGATGGCCAAGTGCATGTCATTCACGCCGCCGACGTCTTCCTGATCCGGGATTGAGCCGATGCTGCTTGCGATCGACGCGGGGAATACCAATGTTGTCTTCGCGCTGGTCGAGGGCATGGAGATCAAGAGCCGCTGGCGCATCGCCACCGATCCGCGCCGCACGGCGGACGAATATATGGTCTGGCTCAACCAGCTGATCGAGCTGGAGGGC
>BACX01000142.1 GCA_000333335.1 Sphingomonas-like bacterium B12
GATCTGGGTGCGCGTCGGCGAGACCCGGATGTTGGGCAGGATGGCGTTGCTGACGCCATATTGGAACTGCGTGATCCCGGCCGCCGCGCAATCCTGCTGGATGACGTCCGGCACGAAGGGATTGTCGCACTGGAGGGTGATGCCAGAACGCGCCATGCCCGGATTGGGTTTCTACCTGACAAACCCGATCGCCCGCTCGTCGCCCACCATGCAGCGCTGCTCGGCTGAAATCGTCAAAGGCGAGACCTTCGCGGAGGCGGCCGAATGATCTCCTGGTTCACTCCCGCTCTGCCGTATGGCTGGGCCTATTTCATCGCGACGATCATCGACATTCTGGTGATCGCGCTGCCGGTGATGCTGGCGGTCGCGATGATCATCTACGTCGATCGCAAGATCTGGGCGGCGATGGCGCTGCGGCGCGGCCCCAACGTGGTCGGCCCCTTCGGCCTGCTCCAGTCCTTCGCGGACGGCGCCAAGGTGTTCCTGCAGGAAACGATCATCCCGGCGGCGGCCAATCGCGGCCTGTTCCTGATCGCGCCGATCATCACCTTCACGGTGGCGCTGGTGGCGTGGGCGGTGATCCCGTTCAGCAGCTTCTCGGTGGTGGCCAACATCAATGTCGGCCTGCTCTACATCCTCGCGGTGTCGTCGCTGGGCGTGTACGGCGTGATCCTCGCCGGTTGGGCGTCCAACTCCAAATACCCCTTCTACTCCGCGATCCGCGCCGCCGCGCAGATGGTGAGCTACGAGGTCGCGATCGGCTTCGTGCTGATCTCGGTGGTGATGTGGGCGGGCAGCTTCAACCTGCAGGACATCGTGCTGGCGCAGAAGGGCGAGGTGCTGTTCGGCTGGATCAACGCCAACATCTTCAATCCCTTGCTCTTCCCGATGGGCATCGTGTTCCTGATCTCGTCGATGGCCGAGACCAGCCGCACGCCGTTCGATCTCACCGAGGCGGAGAGCGAGCTCGTCGCCGGCTACCAGACCGAATATTCGTCGATGGCCTTCGCGCTCTACTGGCTGGGCGAATACGGCAACGTCATCCTGATGTGCGCGCTGAACGCGACGCTCTTCTGGGGCGGATGGCTGCCGCCGCTGAACGTCTCGTGGCTGTACGTCATCCCGGGCACGCACATCGGCCTCGGCCTGTTCTGGCTGCTCGCCAAGATGGCCGTCTGCTTCTTCGTCTTCTCGTGGGTGAAGGCGACGCTGCCCCGCTATCGCTACGACCAGCTGATGCGGCTGGGCTGGAAGATCTTCCTGCCGCTGTCGCTGCTGTTCGTCTTCCTCGTCTCGGGCTGGCTGATGCTCACCCGCTACCATCCGATCGGAGCCTGACGCCATGAGCCTCGGCTACTACGTCAAGTCCTTCCCCTCTGGGAGATCGTGAAGGGGCACGCCCTCACCTTGAAGTATTTCTTCAAGAAGAAGGCGACCATCAACTATCCGTACGAGAAGAACCCGCTGTCGCCCCGCTTCCGTGGCGAACATGCGCTGCGCCGTTACCCGAACGGCGAGGAGCGCTGCATCGCGTGCAAGCTGTGCGAGGCGGTGTGCCCGGCGCAGGCGATCACCATCGAGGCCGAGCCGCGCGACGACGGGAGCCGCCGCACTACGCGCTACGACATCGACATGACCAAGTGCATCTTCTGCGGCTTCTGCCAGGAAGCCTGCCCGGTCGATGCGATCGTCGAGGGGCCGAACTTCGAATATTCCACCGAAACGCGGGAGGAGCTGATCTACGACAAGGGCAAGCTGCTCGACAACGGTGACCGCTGGGAGCGCGCGATTGCCGCGAACCTTGCCGCCGATGCGCCCTATCGTTAATCGCCCGTTCCGAATCCAGGGGAGCCAGCCGGCACCGTGATCCAGATCATCGCCTTTTACCTGTTCGCCATCATGGTGTGCCTCTCGGGGCTGCTCACCATCACGGCGCGCAATCCGGTGCACTCGGTGCTCTGGCTCATCCTGGCGTTCTTCAACGCCGCCGGCCTCATGCTGCTGCTCGGCGCCGAGTTCATCGCGATGCTGCTCGTCATCGTCTATGTCGGCGCGGTCGCGGTGCTGTTCCTGTTCGTCGTGATGATGCTCGACATCGATTTCAGCGAGCTGCGCGCGGGCTTCGCCAAATATGCGGTGTTCGGCTTCGCGCTGGCCGTGGCGATCGCCGGTGAGATCATCTTCGGTGTGAAGGCGTGGGAAGCCGGCCCGATCCAGAATGCCGGCCGCGCCGCGCCGACGCCGGACCCGGCCGCCGTGCCGAACATCCAGGCGCTCGGCACGTTGCTCTACACCAAGTATCTCTTCATCTTCGAAGGCGCGGGCTTCGTGCTGCTCGTCGCGATGATCGGCGCGATCGTGCTGACCCACCGCAACCGTGGCGGCGTGCGCAAGCAGAACATCGCCTACCAGAACCGCCGCCGTCCGCAGGACGCCACCCGCATGACCAATCCGCCCATCGGCCAGGGAGTCGAGCTGTGATCGGCCTCCAGCATTATCTCGCCGTCTCGGCGATCCTGTTCGTGATGGGGGTGCTGGGCATCTTCATCAACCGCAAGAACGTCATCATCATCCTGATGGCGATCGAGCTGATCCTCTTGAGCGTGAACATCAATCTGGTGGCCTTCTCGGCCTACCTGCACGATCTGGTCGGCCAGATCTTCGCGATGTTCGTGCTGACCGTCGCGGCGGGCGAGGCGGCCATCGGGCTCGCCATCCTCGTCATCTACTTCCGTGGCCGCGGCACGATCGCGGTGGACGACATCAACCGGATGAAGGGCTGAGCCGCTTACCATGATCCAGCTCCTCGTCTTCCTGCCGCTGCTCTGCTCGGCGATCGCCGGGCTCGGCAACCGGTTCATCGGCAACACCGTCGCCAAGACAGTGACGACCGCCGGCCTGTTCGTGTCGTGCGCGCTTGCCTGGTCGATCTTCATCCCCTTCCTGCAGGGCACGTCGCACGCCTACGTCGCCAACGTCCTGACCTTCATCCATTCGGGTGATCTCAAGGTCGACTGGGCGCTGCGCGTCGACAGCCTGACGGCGGTGATGCTGGTGGTGATCACCAGCGTGTCGGCGCTCGTCCACCTGTATAGCTGGGGCTATATGGCGGAGGACGACAGCCAGCCGCGCTTCTTCGCCTACCTCTCGCTCTTCACCTTCATGATGTTGATGCTGGTGACTGCGAACACGCTGATCCAGATGTTCTTCGGCTGGGAAGGCGTGGGCCTCGCGTCGTACCTCCTCATCGGCTTCTGGTATTACAAGCCGTCGGCCGGTGCCGCCGCGATCAAGGCCTTCGTGGTCAACCGCGTGGGCGATTTCGGCTTTTCGCTCGGCATCTTCGGCACCTTCCTGGTGTTCGGCACCGTGCAGATCCCCGAGATCCTCGCCGCCGCCCCGCACATGGCCGGATCGACCATCGGCTTCCTCGGCTACCGCGTCGACACGATGACGCTGCTGTGCCTGCTGCTGTTCATCGGCGCGATGGGCAAGTCGGCGCAGCTCGGCCTGCACACCTGGCTGCCCGACGCGATGGAAGGCCCGACCCCGGTGTCGGCGCTGATCCACGCCGCGACGATGGTGACGGCGGGCGTGTTCATGGTCTGCCGCCTGTCGCCGATGTTCGAGACGAGCCACGTCGCGATGACGGTGGTGACGGTGATTGGCGCCTGCACCTGCTTCTTCGCCGCGACGATCGGCACGACGCAGACCGACATCAAGCGCGTGATCGCTTATTCGACCTGCTCGCAGCTCGGCTACATGTTCTTCGCCGCCGGCGTCGGCGCGTTCGGCGCGGCGATGTTCCACCTGTTCACGCACGCCTTCTTCAAGGCCTTGCTGTTCCTCTCGGCGGGTTCGGTCATCCACTCGATGCACCACGAGCAGGACATGCGGTACTATGGCGGTCTGCGTAAGCACATCCCGCTCACCTTCTGGGTGATGGTGGCTGGCACGCTGGCGATCACCGGCGTGGGCCTGGAGGGCATCTTCGGCTTCGCGGGCTTCTACTCGAAAGACGCGATCATCTCCTCGGCGCTCGCATCGGGCACGCAAGTGGGCGGCTTCGCCTGGTTCATGGGCGTGTTCGCAGCCCTGCTGACCAGCTTCTATTCGTGGCGCCTGATCTTCCTGACCTTCTTCGGCAAGCCGCGCTGGGCCGCCTCCGAGCATATCCAGCACGCCGCGCACGCTCACGGTCATGACGACCATGCGCACGACGCCCATGCCGATCATGCGCACGCCCATGCGACGCATGACGATCACGGCCACGACGCGCACCATGCCGAACCGGACGCCGAGGATGCCGGCCACGAGCCGAAGCCCGACATGCGCGGCTTCACCGAGGTCGAGCACGGCACGCTGGACTATCACCCGCACGAAAGCCCGTGGCCGATGACGGTGCCGCTGCTGGTGCTGAGCCTCGGCGCTGTGTTCGCTGGCTGGGCCTTCGCGCCCACCTTCCTGACCGGCGAGTTCTGGCAGGGCAGCATCGCCTATAACGAGCATCTGCACGAAGCGTCCGAGCATCTCGGCGCCTGGGCGCTGGCCCCGACCATCGTGATGCTGATAGGCTTCGCGGTCGCCTGGCTCGCCTACATCAAGGACACGTCGATCCCCGGTCGCTTCGCCGCGACCTTCCGTGGGCTCTACGTCTTCCTCCTCAAGAAGTGGTATTTCGACGAGCTGTACGACCTGATCTTCGTGCGGCCTGCCTTCGCCATCGGCCGGTTCCTCTGGCACAAGGGCGACGAGGGTACGATCGACCGCTTCGGGCCGGACGGCATCGCCAAGCTGGCGGTCGTCGGCAACCGCATCACCGCCCGCGTGCAATCGGGCTATGTTTACACCTATGCATTGGTCATGCTCCTCGGGCTGGCCGGTGTCGCGACCTGGGCGATGACTCGATGAGCCGCGTAACGACGATGAGGGCTGGCGCGTGAGCGGCTTCCCGATCCTCTCCATCATGCTGGCGGTGCCGTTCCTCGGCGCGCTGTGGTGCCTGTTCGCGCCCGGCTCGGCCGAGAGCCGCGACCAGAATGCCCGCGTCACCGCGCTCGCCGCGACGCTGATCGATTTCGCGCTCGGCATCGTGCTGTGGGTGAACTACGTGCCGGGCGGCCCGCGCTGGCAGTTCGTCGAGAACAGCGCTCTGTTCGGCAAGTTCAACTGGGCGCTCGGCATCGACGGCATCGCGATGCTGCTGATCGTGCTCAGCGTCTTCCTGATGCCGATCTGTATCCTGGCCTCGTGGAAGTCGATCACCAAGCGCGTGCCGCTCTACATGGCGACGTTCCTGGTCACCGAGATCATGATGCTCGGCGTGTTCATGGCGCAGGATCTCTACCTGTTCTACGTCTCTTCGAAGGCGGCCGATCCCG